>JBJSWM010000340.1:0-1940 GCA_046085865.1 Pirellulaceae bacterium | reverse complement strand
CGTCGGGACGGCGCAGACCGGCCGCGTGGGCGACGGCGGGAATATGCAGCAGTAGATTGGTCGATCCGCCGCAGGCGGCGTGAACCGCCAGGGCATTGTGGAACGAATCGTCGGTGAGGAAATCGGCGAGCTTCTCTTTTCGTTGGTGCATATCCCAGAGCGCCTGGGCGCTGCGTCGAGCGGTCTCTAGCCAAAGCGGCTGTCCGCTGGGGGCGAGTGCTGCATGGGGGACCGTCATCCCGAGCGCTTCGGCGACGACCTGGCTGGTGGCTGCGGTTCCAAGGAACTGGCAACCTCCACCTGGAGAACCACAGGCGCGGCAGCCCGCTTCCGCAGCCGCTTCCAGGGAGATCTCCCCATGCGAGTAACGGGCTCCGATCGTCTGGACTTTACCAAGATCCTCCGCTCCCTTGGCTGGCAAAGTGACACCACCCGGAACTAAAACCGATGGAAGCTGGCTGGATCCGGCAAGAGCGATCATCATCGCGGGGAGCCCCTTGTCGCAGGTGGCCACCCCCATCACGCCACGCCTTGTCGGCAGAGAACGGATCAGGCGACGCAGCACGATCGCTGCATCGTTGCGATAGGGAAGCGAATCGAACATGCCGGTCGTCCCCTGCGTGCGACCGTCGCAAGGATCGCTGACGAACCCAGCAAAAGGCACTCCTCCCGATTGCTCGATCCATCGCGCTGCCTCGCGCATCAGCAGGCCAACCTCCCAGTGCCCCGTGTGATAGCCGAGCGCCACAGGGCTGCCATCCTCGGCGCGGATCCCCCCCTGGGTGCTCAGCAGAAGAAACTGTGGTCCCAGCATCTTGCTGGGAGGCCAGCCCATCCCTGCGTTCTGGGTCCAGCCAAACAGATCGCCACTGGACCACTCCCGCAACATTTGGTCGGAAAGTGGAAGAGAGCCACTGGGCCCTTCCCCCTGAGAGACCACCGGTTGCTGACCGGCACCTAACCATGAGGGATCCTGATCGACACCTAGCCACGATTCCAACCGAAAGGCCCGTTCCATCGTTCTTCTGATCCTCTCCATTGCCAACCACTTCTCGATCGATCCCGCCTCCAGTGTAAACCAATCGACGACGATCGGACCGTACCAGGAAGATCAAGTCCCCCGGGGGTTGTCGGGCAATTCCCCGAAGCTCACCCCATCGAGCGCATCCAGATGGGCTAGCACCAGATCGGGAAGATTTTTTAGATGATACCCTCCCTCCAGCAGACTCAGCAGGCGGCCCTGGGTGTGGAGGTGAGCGAGCTGACGGAGGTGCTTTGCCATCTGCTGGAAATGCTCAAGCTCTAGCGATAGCCCCCCCAGGGGATCCTCCCAGTGCGCGTCGAAACCGGCGCTGACCAGGATCAATTCTGGCTGGATCCGGTCGGCGAATTGCGAGACTTCTTCGCAGAAGCGCTCCACGACTTGGTGCGCCGGTGTGCCGTAGGCTAGGGGGAGGTTCTTTGTCAGACCCAAGCCCCGCCCACTTCCAGTCTCCTCTCGACTGCCGGTTCCAGGATAAAACGGCCAGCGGTGCATCGAAAAGAAGCCAACAGAAGGATCTTCCCAGAAGATCGCCTGCGTGCCATTGCCGTGGTGAACGTCCCAATCGACGATCAAAACACGATGGAATCGGTGGTGCTCTATCGCGTACCGGGCGCCTACGGCGATATGATTGATGAGGCAGAAGCCCATGGCGCGATCGGCAAGCGCGTGGTGGCCTGGAGGCCGTGAGGCGATGAAGGCAAGTGGAGCCTCCCCCGACGTCATCCGGTCGACCGCGTCGATCACCGCACCGCTGGCTAGGCAGGCGACCTCAAAGGACCTCGGCGAGAGAATCGTCTCCTTGTCGATCCAAGTCGGCTCGGGAGAGGCGAACTGCTTCAGTTTTTCGAGATAACCAGGGTCGTGGACCAGACGAAGCGTTTCCCAAGATGCGGGC
>JBJSWM010000339.1:0-1619 GCA_046085865.1 Pirellulaceae bacterium | reverse complement strand
CCCCGCTCGTTCCTCGCACCCATTGGGATGCCGCGCTCTAAACGGACCGCGCTATCGGTTGGGTTCGTTTGGCTCGTTCCGGGTACTACGTACTATGATCAAAAGAACCGGCGGCTAGCGCCTCGCCGCTAGGGTGATTGGCGAATTACATTTCGCGTGCATCGCAAAGACTTGGATGGTCCACCATTCGTTCCAGGCTGGCGAAGCATGAAATGCTCTAGCTGAAATGCCTTCGGCCTCTCCAAGCTACCGACGAAGCTTGTCAGCCGGTTGTGTCTTGCTCTCTCGTCAGCGATGTCTGGAAAGTCCGAACGCTCCATAGACTCACTAGAATGGGCAGGAGATTGGCAGTTCATGAAATCCAAAGAGAAATGACCTATGGAGCCGGGGCTCTACGAACATCTACTGACAAAAGCTCTGGAATCCAAGATTGCTCAACTGGGTGATCCGCGTCTTGCGACCATTGCGCCAGTGGATAGTGAAGAGTCCCATTCTGTTCTGGCACAATATCTCGAGCGAATGATCGCTTTGAGCCTGGGGCAGCATCGCGGATCGGACGCAGCAGAGGCACAGCGAAGACTGGTCGATCGAATCACCAGGATCCTTACGGAGGTTCTGAGCGATCAGGAGGCAGAACTCTACAGTATTGCATCACCTTTACAACGCCTACTAGCTGTTCACCGAAGTCTCCGTGGTGCGAATACCAATGATCGCCCGGACAGCCCGCTGTCTCGTTCTTCACTATTCACCGGTACGCGATTGGATGCGAGCCTTGCAAGTCAGTTTCGGAAGGAAACCGCCACCTGCAATCGTGTTGACATCCTTTGCTCCTTCATCAAGTGGAGCGGGATGCGAATCCTCTTGGATAACCTGCGTGACCTAGCGGAAAGAGCCAATGGCGATGGCCCGGTGATTCGGGTGATCACAACAAGCTACATGGGTGCGACCGATCCAAAAGCAGTGGAAATGCTTCGACAGTTGCCAAAGACTGAAGTGCGCGTCAGCTACGATACGAAGCGAACGCGGTTGCACGCCAAGGCCTATCTTTTTCATAGGAACACAGGATTCGGCAGCGCCTACGTCGGATCGGCCAACCTTTCGAACGCTGCATTATCAGAGGGTCTTGAATGGACCACCAAAATCAGCCAATACGAACTACCCTACCTCTGGGATAAAGTAACCGGCACCTTCGAAACGTATTGGCAGGATGACGAGTTTCAGACACTCGACGAGCATTCCATTCCACGACTTCGCGAAGCGATTCAAAGAGAACGCCATGCTTCTCTCGACTCGCAAGAAATGCTCAACTTCGACCTGAGGCCCTTCCCGTTCCAAGAAGAAATCCTCGACATCATCGCCGCTGAGCGCGAGGTACAAAACAAGCATTGCCATCTTGTCGTTGCTGCAACTGGTACCGGAAAGACGATGATTGCTGCTTTCGACTATGCTAGGTTTGCAAGACGACTCGGTCGCAAACCTCGACTCTTATTCATCGCTCATCGCAAAGAGATTCTCCACCAGGCTTTGACTTCTTTCCGCTGTGTCCTCAGGGATCAGAACTTCGGGGATTTATTGCATGAAGGGAGCGAACCAAACCAGCGCGATCATCTTTTCTGCTC
>JBJSWM010000338.1:0-1114 GCA_046085865.1 Pirellulaceae bacterium | reverse complement strand
GCTAGGGCTAGCACTCCAATCGGTGCCACCCACCGATTGGTAGCACTTCAATCGGTGCCATCCACCGATTTGTAGTCCGTCGATTGCTGCTACTTGATGGCTAGGGCTAGCACTCCAATCGGTGCCACCCACTTTTCCAATTGGTGCCACCCACCGATTGGCAGTCCAACGGCTTTGTCCTCTTTTCCGAATCCCCCAAGGGCTCCCAGCCCCTCCTTCGAACCGCGCCGCTGATTCTAAGTTTCCTTCGGGGAATTTTTCCAATTGGCGTAGCTCTACCGCCCCTCTAAGCGGGCGGAGGCCGTCGCAATCCTTAAATCCTTCCAAACCGGTAACCTTTTCCGGCCAGCTCTTTCCTCCCGCGTTTTTCCGCCTACGATTCCTCGTGCAGTCCTTCAAAACTGCAATGGTGCTTCCTCAGGGTAGCCATTGCGTCGGAATGGCTGTCCACTTGCTTGAAAATGCCCCCTCTTGGTGGGACGACTTATTCGACCGATCCAACCGGTCTGGTCCCTACGGGGGCTTGAGAAGCGTCTCACTGAGAGGAAAGTAGCTTGTTCGTTTCTATCTTCGCGATCCCCGGGAGCCGCTAAGCCGGTTCCCAGCCTGACTCGGGTGGTAAACATGACCGATCCCCTTCGTCCCGTCGCTGAAATGACGCCCGCCGAGCAGTTGGCGGCCGATTTTCGTCGTCTTGGCGTGGCTTCTGGGGAAGTTCGCATCAACCAACTTCGAACTGCGATTCATCGAGGGTCGATCCAGATTGCAAGAAGCTGGTATGGCTTTCAGGATCTGGCGGAATTTGCACCGATGGAATCCGATCTAGCGACGCTTCTGGCCAGTGCGTATCGCATCCTGGATCCTCGTAACCGCCCCAATTATCAGGAACGTATTTTTCTTGCCTGTTTGTCCGAACGGCCACATCCAACCGAGCGAAGAATTCGCTGTGGATTGACGGAGACTAGGCCTACACTCTGGTCCGCCATGGCCAGGATGGCCAGCAAGCAAGACGAATTGCAGCCAGCGGAAGTCGATCTTTCTCCGGGAGAATCGGCGTCCTGGCGCCTGGTGGGGATCGACCCCGATCCAGAAGCGGACGAACTATCCCAGGCCA
>JBJSWM010000337.1:0-1136 GCA_046085865.1 Pirellulaceae bacterium | reverse complement strand
ATGCACTTGCACCCGCGGTGATATTGCTGCTGCCGCTTCCGCTCCGCACGAAATTCTCTCCAGTACCCAATCGAAGGATCATCCGGCCGACAGCTTTCATCGTAGGTGGCGAGAAACGCTCGATTCCGCCGGTCACACCTATCCCGGTACCTGCTCGCATCGATCTGCCAGGGAAGCAAGGGACCTGCAGGCCGCTGGCCGCACCTTTTCCTGGCGCTTCCGAATGCCTTCAGGTAGTTTTCGGTGGATCGACCAATTGGCCGGGCCGATGGAGATCGAGAATCTTGCTCAACTGGGTGACTTTGTTGTCGCCAAACAGACCGGCGCCCCGTCCTACCAGCTGGCCGTGATCGTCGACGACCAAGATGCTGGCGTCACCGAAGTGGTGCGTGGCGAAGATCTCCTCCTGAGCACATTTCGCCAGGAAGTTCTTCGACGATCGCTGGGACTACCCTCCCCGACCTACTATCACGTCCCTCTGGTGGTAGGCTGCGATGGCCGGCGCCTGGCCAAGAGGCATGGTGATCACCGGATCGCTTGGTACCGACAATCGGGCTTCGCAAGCGAAGAGATCATCGGATGGCTGGCAACGGCGAGCGGGCTGATTCCCACGTACCAGCCCACACGGCCCAGCGATTTGCTGGACCAGTTCTCGTGGGCGCGGCTTTCGCGACAGACCTTGGTGCTCGACCAAAGCCCCTGGCCAAATCGCGCTTCCCATGGCGAATCGCCAGCGTCTGGAAACGAGCCAACGTAGGTCTCCCCCATAGGCTTCACTCAGCTTGCGGGGCGAGCAGCGGAAGGCATTGGTTTAGCACGTTCAACGCATCGTGCCGCCGTAGGGATCCGAAGCGATCGCCTGGGGTGCTCCTGCGCCAGGAGCTTCAAATGCCGAATACTCCGCCCAGATCGGGTGATGATCCGAAAGCTTGAGCGCGTCGTCCACGGAAAGCCCAAAGTACTGCATGAGAGAGAGTACACCGGAGCGACCGGTGTATTCCTTGGTTGCAGCGGCATCGTGCATGATGTTGTCGTACAGGTTTGTTCCCCGAACGTTGGAAGGGATGCCGACAATCGTCGGCTGAATTCCAGCAATCTGCCCCAACTTCCCGAAGCGAGGTGGATCGGCGTTGAAA
>JBJSWM010000336.1:0-947 GCA_046085865.1 Pirellulaceae bacterium | reverse complement strand
TCTTCCAGCGGTTCGACGGTTAAATCTCTCCAATTCGTCTTTCCGCCGGGCGTTCGATTGAGTCTCAAAATGCCATGCACTGAACCGCTCTGTCGCCGTCGCATCGCCTTCATCCAATGTCCCAACGGACTCTTTCGCTTCATGGTTTACTCGTTCGATGGAGATAAAATAGAAGATTGGTGAAAACTCCGGTTCTTCCGGAAGGATCCCGAGATTCTAGACCAATTGCCTCATTTCCAGCAATGTTTTGGCCATCGAAATATCCGGCCTGCCCGAAAACTTCCTATCTTTCCCGATCACCGATCCCCGAATAGCGAGCCCGTCGTTGGCAGGGAATCGCCAACAAAACCATCACCAGCAAGCCAGTATATTGAGCGGTACTGAGGCACCAACCAACCTGCCTGACGCCATCGGCCGATGGCCGTCACAGCGGTTAGCCCGCCGATAAACGGATCGCCCCCTTCATGAGTCATCTTCCTGCAATGCTATTCCGCACCGCCTCAAGGGCGCCAGGGTCACTCGCATCGTGTGCGGAATCGATCGAGTCTGCGTTGATGAAGGGTTTGGTGGTCGGACAGCTGATCTTCGCTGCCCTGGCTGCTCTTCCCCTGCCTCAAGCAAATGCCCAGCCGGACGAATTCACGGCAGTTCGCCTAATCACCACTCGCTGCCTAACCTGCCATGCAGGGTCGGAGCCCGAAGGAGGGCTTGACCTCTCCTCCCACGCCTCTGCCTTGCGAGGTGGCGAATCTGGCTCGGCAATCGATCCAGCATCCCCAATCGCCAGTCGACTTTGGATGCAAATCGAGTCTGACCAGATGCCGCCAGAGGATCCCCTTTCCTCCGACGAGAAAGAAGTCATCCGCCAATGGCTGATGGCGGGGGCTCCTTATCCCAATGACGCTCTCGACCGCTACGCTTTCACCACCGATCGAAGGGCTGGTGCC
>JBJSWM010000335.1:0-1855 GCA_046085865.1 Pirellulaceae bacterium | reverse complement strand
CTTGAAACTTGCCGGAAACAGGCGTCGTAGGGGAAACCCCACATCGAAGCAACATGGGCAGGTCCAGCTGCATCCCCACCCCGGTCAATTGGGAAAGGATACCTAGCGCTTCGTGCAACGGCATGTTGGGGACCTCCAACTCCCCTAATGTCCAGTCCAACTGCTTGACCACATCTCCCAATTCCGCCGCTGGAGGATGAACATAGCTGTCCAATCGGATCTTCTGTGGAGCATCGGGGAGAACGGGCGCTGGTTCGGCACTCAGAATGGCGTCGGACATCTGGGAACCGGCAGCGAGACCTCCTCCTGGGAGAAAAGTCCGAAACACTTCCGGCAGGATCACCTCCTCATCACCTGCCTTTGGCTCCTCTCGCACATCGACTTCTGCTACTCCATTGGGCAGATCGCTACTAGGTTCCTTCGTGCCTGGAACCTCGGGGGCAGCTTCCACTGGATCGGGATCCTCTCCCGGGGAAGACTGTGGTTTCTCATTGTCCGAATTCCCAACAGGCGGTGTCCACGCAGCAGCCTTCGGTGGCTCGGCCGCCTTGGGCTGGAAGATGCTCGGATCCGGGGTCGGCGCTGCAGCGATCGGTTCCTTCGGATTGGGCTGATCTTTTTCCTGAGGCCTTTGTCGATCGTCGTTGGCAACTTGTGGGCCTTCGATTCGCGGGGGCGCGGCCGCAATATCTTCCCTGTTCTGTTGATTCTGGAAGAGTCGTACAAAGGCTAGGAATCCCGCACCGGCGGCCAGCAATCCGATCAATCCCAAGGTGATCGCCTGAAGCCATCGCCGCGAGCTGCTGAGTCGATCGGCAGACCAGTTCTGCGGCAACTCCAGGGGGACCACTTGAGACGCCGCATCGACCGTCCGATCGTCGCTCGGACCGCGTGGGCTCTGCGGTGCAGGAGTCGGCGCCGGCGACAAAGGAGTTGTGGCTGTCGCGGGCGCGGGATCATTGCGGAAGCCACGTTTCCCGGCCAACTGGGAAGCTGGCGATTCCGCCTTCGAATGAGGCGCATTCCCTCCCAACGACTCGTCCGCCCCCCGGGTGATCGCCTCCGAATCCAACGCCTCTCCCTCTGGCGGCCGAACGAAGACTCGCCGAGGATCGATCACTTCCACCGGCTGACTGCAACGGGGGCAAGCGATCGTTCGTCCGAGCAGACTTTCCTTGGCTACCCGCAGTTTTCCTTGGCAGGAAGGGCAAACGATTTGAAACGGTTCCATTGCAGACGGTTCCTTCCGGTTTCCGAACCCAGCCCCTCCAAATCCAGACCTTGCGCCCCCACCCCTTCAGACCCAGCCCCTTTGAGACCCAAGTCCGAAAAAACCCATGTTCGAAAAAAACCCATGTTCGAAAAAAACCAGGTCCTGAAAACGATACCCCAAGGAGCGATGGGCAGGGTAAGCCTCCAGGGTCCATCGACCGGCCCCACTCCTCGCCAACAGCTCCCTGACACCTCACCTTCCGAATTCTAGCCATCTTCACCGCAACAAGCCATAAAACCGACGCCAATCCAGCCCTCAACCTGCCATCTGCCGTTCGTCTTCAGGTTCCATCCGCACGGCAGATGGCTTGCAAACGTGGTACACTTCTCCCGCGGGCGAACTGGCCGAAAAGTCTGGTCCAGCCGCGATTTCTTTCCTTTCTGAGGACCTGTGTCGATGATGCTGGAGTGGTTGCTAGGCACTGGCTTGACTGGATCTGGATTGTTGGCCGCAGGTGGTGCCGCTGCCGTCGATGGATCTTCGACGGCAATGGGTGCCGCGATCGCTCTGATCGCGCTGGCCGCGATGGAAATCGTCTTGGGGATCGACAACTTAGTTTTTATCTCCATCATCACGGCAAGA
>JBJSWM010000334.1:0-2343 GCA_046085865.1 Pirellulaceae bacterium | reverse complement strand
CGGGGCGATCCGCAAGAGAAACCTTTCTTTTGTCTGATCGCCACCAACGCTCCCCACAGTCCCTACGTGGCCAAGCCGCAGGATGCAGCGCGGTATCAGGGCAAGGCTCCCAATGTCGAGGTGGAGAATTTTTTCGGAATGATCCACAACATCGATGAAAACGTCGGACGACTGCTGGATTTCCTGGAATCGGGTGGATTGCGTCAGCAGACTTTGGTCGTTTTCATGAACGACAACGGTGGCACAGCCGGCGTTTCGGTTTTCAATGCCGGGATGCGCGGGGCGAAAGGAACCGCTTGGCTTGGCGGAACTAGGGCTTGCAGTTTTTGGAGCTGGCCGGGACGAATCGAACCAGGTGACTGCGATCGCCAAGCGGCTCATATCGATTTCTTTCCGACGATCGCCCAGCTGGCAGGAGTCGATTGGAAGGCATCGCTTCAAGGGCAAGTGGAAGGGAAAAGCCTACTGCCCTTGCTACAGGACCCCAGGGCTCAGTGGGACAGTCGCCGGTTGGTGACTCATTTGGGCCGCTGGCCGGATCGTGAACGGATGGCACAGTTCAAATACAAACAGTGCAGTGTCCGCGATGGGAGATGGCACCTGGTTTCCGCCGATGGTGGCCTTGAACCGGCATGGCAGCTTTTTGATCTCCAGGCCGATCCGGGGGAGACCAAGGATGTTGCGACTGACCATCCTGATGTGAAACGCGAGCTGGGAGAGCATTTTGAGCGGTGGTGGGATTCGATCCAAAAGGATTTGGTCAATGAAGGGGTGAAGGGGCCACCCGAGAACTCCTTCAAGACGCGCTTTGTCCAGCAGTATGGAGTCGCGGCAGCTAAGCCGAAGGCGCCGGCGAGCCATATCCTTTTCGCCTTTGCAGATGATTGGGGGCGGTATGCGGGGTGCTATCGGGGCCTGACGGCTCGACCTGGATTTGAGACGTTTGTAACGACTCCATCGATCGATGCGATTGCGCGACGTGGCGTCGTATTCCGTCATGCATTCGCACCTGCCCCCAGTTGCACTCCATGCCGCAGCAGTCTGATCAGCGGACAATATTTCTGGCGCACCAGTTCGGCGTCGATCCTTCAGGGTGCCAGATGGGATGATCGTATGGAAACGTTTTCGCAAGGTCTGCAGCAGCGAGGCAGGTATCAGCTTGGCCGAAGCCATAAAGGGTGGAGCCCTGGGGTGCCTGCCGATGCTCCGCTGGGAGGGCGCAAGAATGGATTTGAGCAAGCGGGGTCGGCGATCAATAATTTTTCGGAAGAAGTGACGCGCCGAATGAACCAGGGGGCCTCCCTGGAGGCAGCTCGTGAGGAAATCCTTGGTCAGGTGGAGGCGAATTTCGAAGCATTTCTGGCGCAGCGCGATCAGGATCGGCCTTTCTTCTATTGGTTTGGTCCGACGCTGATCCATCGCCTGTTTGTCCAAGGATCAGGCAAGTCGCTGTGGGGGATCGATCCCGATCGATTGCAGGGGCATCTACCGGAGTTTTTGCCCGATGTTCCCGAGGTTCGGGAAGATATCGCCGATTATCTGGGAGAGATTCAGGCATGGGATGCCGCCGTAGGACGGTTGATGGTGGTGCTGGAGAGGCATCATCTGCTCGACGATACCCTGGTGATGCTCAGTGGCGACCACGGGATGCCGGGGATGCCGCGGGGCAAGTGCAACCTCTACGATTTTGGAACAGCCGTCCCGCTGATAGCGGCCGGACCATCGGTCCACGCGGGACGCGTTGTGGACGATCTGGTTTCCCTGATGGACCTGGCGCCTACCTGGTTGGAATGGGCTGGGGTTGAGGTTCCGGAATTGATGGCTGGCCGTAGCCTGCTGCCGCAGTTGATGGCGAGTCATTCGGGTCAGGTGGAAGCCGATCGCGACTTTGTACTGACGGGTCGTGAGCGTCACATCGCCGACGCGCGAGAGGACGGGCTTCCCTATCCCCAGCGCGCCCTGAGGACCTCTCAGTATCTTTACATCCGCAATTTCCATCCCGAACGGTGGCCGATGGGGGCGCCCAAACTGGCGGAGGATCCCATCGCCATCGAGAGGCTGGCCAAGGAGACGATGGTGGGGTACACCGACATGGATGCCAGTCCCACTAAGGCTTGGTTGATCGCCAACCGCGAAAGTAAGGTTGGCAGCGAACCGTATCGTCTGGCATTTGGCAAACGGCCCTATGAAGAGCTTTACTTGCTGGAGAGCGATCCAGATCAAGTCCACAACGTAGCGTCGGAACCGGAGCACAAAGATTTGCTCGACCAACTGCGCAGCCGGATGGATCGGGAATTACTCCGATGGGGAGACCCGCGAATGGTTGGTAGAGACGACTACTAC
>JBJSWM010000333.1:0-5864 GCA_046085865.1 Pirellulaceae bacterium | reverse complement strand
CGCTATGGGATCAGTGCCGATGAGTTCTTCCAAGGAGTTAGTGCACCGGCGGTCTGATCGAATCCAGGGTTCAATCCGCCGATAGTCACCTGGGGGAGTCGCTGGTTCTGGCCTGCTGTTCAATCCAGGGCGACACCTGATCCAATCCCATCATGATATCTTGAAAGCGAATCGGGCGTTCTCGTGAGACGCCCAGTGAAAGTCTTCCAGGACGTGAAGGGGCACTGAGGCGATGAAGTCGATGTGGCACGAAATGACCAATCGGTCGCTGGGATGGGCCTTGGGGAGAAGTGGAAGCCTAGGATGGCTGGCGGTACTTTTCACCTGCATGGTCGATTCCACGCTGATGGCTTGGGACGGCCCGGCCGACAACCATCCGAACCAGGTCCGGCCGATTCCGCCTCCGGGAATTGACATCCCCGAGGCAACCAGGACGCAAATGCTTCAGAGGACCGCCGCGATTCGGCAATCGGTCGAACGATCACCAGGGGATGAGGCCGATGCGGCGCAGGTGCTGGTCTTCGCGCGTGCGATCGAAATGACGCTGGAGACCGGGATGGTCTACTCCGAACCGGAGTTAGCGCAACTGGATAAAGTGCTGGAAGAAGGGGAGCGGCGGGCGGAGAGGTGGTCCCAAGGGGACAGGGGCTGGAAGCTGCTGGGGATGGATACTCGCGATCTGACAGGCCCCACCTTGCTGGTTGGAGGATTCGTTTCCAAAATCGACCGATCGATTCAGCCGTTTGGGTTGGTGATCCCTGCGGGTTGGAAGCCGGATGACGTGACGCCGCGTCGACTGGATGTTTGGTTGCACGGGCGCGACGAACGGACCAGCGAGGCAGGATTTTTGCACCGCCGCATGACGCAGCCGGGAGAATTCACCCCCGAGAACACGCTGGTGCTGCACCCTTACGGACGCTACAGCAATGCCTTCAAATTTGCCGGCGAGGTCGATGTCTACGAAGCGATCGAAACGACCAGTCGACGCTTTGCAGTCGATCCCAATCGCATCAGCATTCGAGGGTTCTCGATGGGGGGAGCTGGTTGCTGGCAACTGGCGGTCCATGATCCAGCCCGATGGTTTGCCGCGACACCTGGCGCCGGATTCTCGGAGACCAGGAAGTTCCTGAAGGAATTTCAAGGTGAAGATTTTCAGCCGGTCGGGGATCATGAGAAGCTACTGCACTGGTACGACTGCCCCGACTGGGTTGAAAATCTTCGGCATCTGCCCCTGGTCGCCTACAGCGGTGAAAAGGACCGTCAAAAGCAAGCGGCGGATGTGATGGCCGAAGCGATGGCTAGCCGTGGCATGCAGCTGGATCATCGGATCGGACCAGATACCGAACACAAGTACCATCCGGAATCGAAGAAAGAGATCGAAGAGAGAATGACCCAGTGGGCCCAGCAGGTGCGTCCGATTCTGCCTCGCGAGGTCGAGTTCGTCACCTACACCCTCAAGTATCCCTCGTCGCACTGGGTGCAAATCGATCGGCTTGGGAAGCACTGGGAACGAGCTTGGGTAAGAGGGCAGCTTGCCGACGGAGGCAAAATCGATTTGGAGACCACCAACATCGATCAGTTGACGCTGCGGTGGACAGGCCAGGCATGGGAGCAGTGGAAGGGAAACGGTCCATTCGATCGATTGGAAATGCGGGTGGACGGACAAAGCCTGCAGGGGCCCGCAAAACAGCAGGACGATTCTTTTGTCATCACCATGCATCGCCACCCCCAGACGGGCACCTGGCAGATGGGGCCGCGTGCGGTGTCATCGCGAGCGAAACGACCGGGGCTTCAAGGACCGATCGACGATGCGTTGATGAGCAGCTTTGTGATGATCGGTCCACAGACTCCCGACTACCCCCTGCCGGTCGATCAGTGGGCGACGAAAGAATTTCAGCATGCCACGACGCAGTGGCGGCGTCACTTTCGCGGCGATGTGCCTTTGCGGAGCGCCGAGTCGTTGTCCGAAAGCGATCTGCAGCAAAGTCATCTGGTGCTCTTTGGGACGCCCCAGACCAATCCTTGGATCGCTCGCGTCATCGATCAGCTTCCAGTCCTATGGCGTCCGGATCGATTGAACATGCTGGGGGTGGATTATGATGCCGCAACGCACGCACCGATCTTGATCTATCCCAACCCGCTGAACCCAGATCGTTACGTCGTCATCAACAGTGGGTTCACTTTCCGTGAGTATGCCTACCTGAACAACGCGCGTCAGATCCCAATGCTGCCCGACTGGGCCATTGTCGATCTTCGTGAAAAAGTCAGCGACCCATCGTCGGGCAACCCCTGGTCGGACAATCAGTGGCCTGGAAAATTGGTCGATCGAGGGTTCTTCGGTGAGCTTTGGGAAGCGAAGCGATAGGCGAGCGGCATCAAAATAAAAAACTATGTGGCAGCAGGCCGACGCAGGTTGCCGAGTGATTCGAAAGCATGGGGCGATTATCGCCTCGTAGTCAACAAGGAGATGCAAGATGGATTCCCGACAAGCCATTGGACAGAGTTTGAAGGGTGCCGATATGGTCTGCATGAGCTATCTGGGCGACATGAGCGACCAGGAATTGCAGCAGAAGCCTCACGCGAAATGCAATTCGCTCTACTGGCAACTGGGCCACTTGATTCTCTCGGAGCACAAGATGGTCGGTCAAATAGCTCCTGGCAAGATGCCGCAGCTTCCTGCTGGCTTTGCCGAAGCGTTTGCATCGCAGCCCGATCCCACGGCACCTTCCTTCACACGCGACCAGCTTTTCGAAGTCTATCGCCAGCAGCGAGCCGCCACCGAAGCTGCGTTGGCGCAGACAACGGACGAGCAGTTGGATCAGCCGTCAGGGATCCACTATGCCCCCACCGTCGGATCGGTCTTCTCCATGCAGGCAACGCACTGGCTGATGCATTGCGGTCAGTGGGTGATCGTCCGAAGGGAGCTCGACAAGCCGATCCTGATCTGATCAAACCGCGTTGGGACAACGATCGAACACGGCTTACCTAAGCTGCAACCGCTTGCGGTAGCCACCATCGCCAGATGGTGGATCTTCTTAGTTGAGCGACTCGCGTACAACTCTACCGCTTGGCCGCGGTGGCTACGGCGAGGTGGTGGCTACCCAAAAGACGATCTTACCGCTTGCGGTAGCCACCATCGCAAGATGGTGGATCTTCTCGGTTGAGCGAATCGCGTAGTACTCCACCGCCGTGCTTGACTGGTTCGCAACCAGCTGTGCAGGACCGACAAATCCGTCTGATCAATCCTCGTCGTCGTCTGCTTCGTCGTTCTCTAGGTCTTCGTCGACCTCGTCATCCGATTCCTCGTCGAAGGCATCTTCTTCATCCGCCTCTTCATCCGCCTCTTCGAACAGATCGTCCTCCTCGGACTGACCTGGATCCTCTTCCTCTTCCAGTGACTCATCTGGCATACCGACCTGCTGGTCGATCTCGTCCTCTTCTTCTGACGAGGGTTTCGGACGCTGCGTGGCAGCCAGCGATGCGAGGGTGGCGGCTTGGGGAATCATTGTCGATGCGGCTGAGGGGGCTTTCGGAGCCGGTGGGGATGCGGCGGCATCGAGTCGGATTCGATTGCGTTTGCCCGCGGATTCCTCTTCTGCGGATGGGGCTTGACCAGCTTTCATCGCCTCCCAGTCGGAGATGGAGATCACCACCTCGCGAGCCTGGGAGCCGTTGTACTGTCCGACGATACCATCTTCGGCCATGAAGTCGATCAGGCGAGCGGCGCGGCCATAGCCGATTCCCAAGGCGCGCTGCAGCAGGGAGCAGCTGCCGCGACCTTCGCGGATCACGATATCGATGGCAGCTTCGTAGAGATCGTCACGCTTCTTGAGATTTTCCAGTCGCGCTGTCGGCGACTCATCCTCATCCCCTTGCTTGACCTTCAGATGGACCAGTTCCTGCACAAAGTTCTGTTCGCCAGTGCTGCAGTGGGCGACGACGCGATTGATTTCTTCATCGCTCAGATAAGTTCCTTGGCCGCGCAGGAGCATGCTGGTGCCAGGCCACAGGAACAGCATGTCGCCGTTGCCCAGCAGTTTGTCGGCCCCCATTTCATCTAGCACGACGCGTGAGTCGGTACGGCTGGCGACTTGGAAGCTGATGCGCGCCGGCAGATTGCTTTTGATCAGGCCGGTGATGACGTCGACGGTTGGCTTTTGGGTTGCGAGGATCAGGTGGATGCCAACCGCGCGGCTCTTTTGTGCAAGTCGGATGATGTGGGCTTCCACTTCCTTGCCGGCGGTCATCATCAGGTCGGCCATTTCGTCGGCGACGATGACGATAAAAGGAAGGTGTTCTGGGATCAGTTCCGCCTCGTCCGGCGTCTCCAGGTTCATTCTCTCCAGCAGTTCGATGCGCCCTAGTTGGTTGTAGTTGGTGATATGCCGAACGCCCGCTCGCGCTAGAAGCGCGTACCGTTCTTCCATTTTGTCGACGGCCCAGGCGAGGATCGCTTCGGCCTTCTTCATGTCGGTGACCACCGGATGCATCAGGTGTGGCAGACGGCCATAGCCGCTCAGTTCCACCATCTTCGGATCGATCATCAGCATCCGCACTTCATCGGGTCGGCGGGTCATCAGGATCGACGTGATGATCGAATTGAGGCAGACGCTTTTACCCGTTCCCGTGCGACCGGCGATCAGCAGGTGAGGCAGGCTGGCCAGGTCGACCGAAAGCGAGTTGCCGGAGACATCTTTGCCCAGGAAGAGCGGGATTTTCATCTTCTTGGTGGCTTCTGCGCCCTCTTCGATCACCTCGCGAAGGCGCACCACTTGCCTCCGTTCGTTCGGGACTTCGATACCCACCGTGTTTTTGCCGGGGATGGGAGCGACGATGCGGACGCTGGGGACGCGCAGAGCGATGGCCAAGTCATCCGAAAGGCCGGTGATCTTGCTGAGACGCAACCCCGCCTCCAGTTCGATCTCGTACTGCGCGATCACCGGGCCGGTTTCGATCTCGGCGACGCGCACCTTCAGGCCAAAGTCGGCAAACGTCTGCTCGATCATCGCCGCCTTGCGACGCACCTCCTGCTCCTGTTCCTCATAGGCGATCTGCTCGGGTTCCATCAGCAGTTCGATGTCGGGCAGCACATACTCTTCAGTTCCTTCTGGTAGTCGGGTGTCATCCAGGTGTTCCAGCGACTCGGCCGTCTCCGCCTTGGCTTTGCCGCGCGCCTTGAACTTCGGAGCCGGATGGGAAACGGTGGGTTCGGGGACCGCCGTTTCTTTGCTGTTAGGAGCAGCTGCGGGCTTGGCGACCTCTTCGGCAGTTTCCACGGAAGCGGCTGCGATCTTCGGCGCAGGCTTGGCGAGCGCCGTAGGAGCGACGGGAGGATTTAGATCGTCGCTGGCGACGCTGGGCCTAGCCGTTCGGTTCCAGGGGAGGATGTTGCGAGCCGACTGGAGGGTTTTGGCGCCAGGCAGCGGGGAGCCCGCCATGGCGGGAGTCCGAGCGATTGCCTGACCGGCCATGGCGACGGCGTTGCCGCCCCATTGCTTGGCGACGGGAGCCATTTTCTGGGCTGCATGCAAAGATCGCTCGGTGGCCGACTCCGCGACGCGCAGCAACCAAGCCTCGGTGCTCAAAAGAAGGCCACCCACCAGCAAGCTAGTCAGCAGGATTAGTCCTCCCCACCACGCGAAGTGTTCGTGCAGCCACATCGTGGTCATCGCGCCAAGATAGCCGCCCGATCCCAGCGTCGAAGGGATGGAAAGAGGTAGCTTCAGATGAGGTGGCAAGGCGGTGGCAGCCAGAAGCACTAGCGACCAACCCAACCAGCGAATCGGTCTTCCTGACTGCTGCGCCGTACCGCGAAGTAGTCGCCAGCTACCTACGGCCACCAGAGGGACCAACCCATACGCTCC
>JBJSWM010000332.1:0-4932 GCA_046085865.1 Pirellulaceae bacterium | reverse complement strand
TGGGTGGTGAGCAGCCCAATAGCTGGCTGGCGCCGGTGATGGTTTTGTTGATGACCGGCCTGTCGGCTGTCTTCCTCGGACTTTGTGTTCAGTCGTTCGTCAAAGCCGCCAAGGCCAGACGACTGGCTCAGAATGAGACTCGCTGAGTCACTTGGCTGAAACGACGGTGCCATCTCCAGTCGACGACTGCTGGAGATGGGTTGGGGCGATTGCCCGCCGTCTACTTTTCGCCACTCGGTGCGATCTCCCCCCAAATCCGCTCGGCGATTCGTTCCATACCCCGATCGCCCGGATGCCCGCCGACTCCTGCGTGCTTCCAAGGCCGCTCGGCACGGCCGAAATTCAGCGGATCCTGGTCCAGCCCCTCCAAGGAAACAAAACGAGCCTTCACCTTCTGGGAGGCGCTTTTCATTGCACTCTCCTTGGCATCATCCCGCCAGAAGGTCCCACGCACCAGGATCGTCCTTGGTTTGGCTCCCGCATGCGACTCCAGACGCTGTAGCAGATTCTGAAACGCGGCTTCAAATGCCTGCACCTTCACAGCGGTGTCCAAGGGTGGAACGTTTTCACCTAGCGATACGATGACGAGGTCGGGCTGAAACTCCAAGGTCTCAGCGAGTCCTTTTTCTAGATCGTATGTTTCATAGCCGCGTTCAAAGTCAGCCAGATTGCGCACAGACAACTGTGGCTTTCTTTGGGTCGCGTCTTCCAATCGCTTGGCAATTCGGTGTACGTAATCACGCTGCGCCTCCGTCGCCGCCATGCCCCAATTCCCGTTCCAATCGATATCTGCCTTGGGGCCATGCAGCGTGATACTGTTTCCGATGAATGCCACCCGTTCCACCTCAGAGAGCTCGATTCCTTGGGCGTTCAGATGGCTGGCCAAGCCTTCGCAGAGGGAAAGCGACAAAAAGGCAACGCGCCAGAGCGATTTCGCAAAAAATGGACAGATCATCCCAATCGACTCCAGGTCACTATTTTCATTTTCCGCCGTTCGCCCCCCGTTCGCTCAGCTGCTTGGATCTTCAAGCAGATCGATGTGCGGGGCATAGCCATAGTCTACTGGTTGATAGTGGAGGTTCAGCATTGGTGTTTCGATCCGCTGGTAACCACCCTTGCGAGACACCAGGCAGCGATCAAGGATACCTGCCGCAATCATGGTGCGCTCCACGGGATAGGATGGTTTGCCTTGCCAAAACATCCGCTCCATCCCCTTCAGCAAGTAGGCAAAGTGCGGATACCGCGGCTCGGTCCGCTCCTCTGCCTTCGTCGCCCAAGGATCCCCGTTGCGAGGGCGTATGGCGACCGAAATACCGCTTCCTGCACCTCCCAGCATCACCACGGGCACACGCAGGCCATCGGCGTACTCGATCAGAAACAGACAGCCATCTTCCGGCGGCTTTTGTCGGAGCGAATCGTAGGAACTACCGGAAGATTCCAACCCAAGATCCAAAAGTGTTCGGTCGATCTTCTGATCGCGAACCCAGGAATCGAGATCCTTACAGGGCGTCGCTTCGACCGCCTGAACCCCGACACCGCCTCCCGGCCGTCGTTCGATCGTTGCCTGGAGGAAATCGAGCGTGTGGAAACCGTAGATATCAAGGCCTGAATATCCCACCGCCAAGGCTCCTTGGATCGACTCCTTCCATCCCAGCGCGCGGTCGGGACTGCGGTAGCTGACGGGGAGCGAAGATCCAGCCATCCACGGAAGCTGCATCTCCTTGGCACGCTGATACATCCACCAAGCATCTTCCCACTGGGGGCCTGGGTGTTTGTCATTGAACACCGGCACCTTCCCATCGACGCGACGCATCGCATCGGTAATCTCTTCAAAAAAACGCTTTCGTGGGTAGAGATGCTGTTCCAGTTCGTTCCACGGATAATCTCCATGCTCTCCAATGCTAATGATGCCATCCACCTGCAATGAGTCAGACCCGAAGGTCAGTGCTTCATCGATGGTTTTACAGAGCCGGATATCGAACTCCAGGCAGAGTTTCTTTGCCATGTCGTCTTCCGGAAACTGATCGATGTAGATGGATACTGGAGATAATCTGGGCCCAGCACCTTGATCTTCCTTCCAGCCACGGAGCATTTTTCCGCAAATCACATCGGCATGCGAATTCGGGCGATAGATCGTGGCGATCACCGCGATGCGTTTGTCGGGTGCGTCGGCCGAACCCAGCGACCACCCGGGACGACTGGCATGAACTGCCCCGCCTGCTACTGCCAACGATTTCAGACAATGACGACGATTCATCTGCATCGATCGACTCCGATGATTTCTAAAAGTCTTTGGAAAGGAAATGCTCTTAGAGCACTCCAAAAGTTGCGTACGCTTCGGTGGCGCTCATTCCCTTCCGAATGGCATCGCGGACTTTGTTTTCCCCCTGCACCTTGGCAAGCGCCAGTCGCAGAACGTCCGCTTCGACTTTCTGTGGCACGACGACGACGCCATCGGCATCCGCCACCACAAGATCTCCCGGTGCAAAGACGACTCCATCGATCTCAACCGGGACATCCAGATCGATCACTCGCTGGCGGTTCAGGCTATCGTAAATGCATCTCCCTTTCGCATAGACGGGAAACTCCATCGCCGCAATCTTCGTCACGTCCCGGATCGCGCCATCGATAATGGCACCGACGGCACCGCGCGCCATGGCGGCCGTTGTCAGTAGCTCTCCCCAAATTCCCGATCGCATCGATCCACCTGCTGCTGCGATGAGAACATCATCGGGCTGGCATCGATCGACCGCCAATAGCTCCAGTTTGTACGGTTCGGGATCCTCATGCGACATATCGGCCCACAAGGTGGTGCGACATCGACCCATCAGCGGAAGGCCGTCCTCTCCGTCATCTCCCGTATGAAGTGGCAATGCGATTCGCGGAGACTGATTCCTCAGCCCAACTTGGTCCAACGCATCGCAGACCACCGCACTGTAAAGTTGTCGACGCAAGGATTCCAGCGATTCGTTCACGTTCCGTCCACTCCCGTTCATCACAATGTTTTTTCGATCGATCGCAGAGACCGATCGCCAGCGATTGACCTGTTCTTCCAGCAATCGATTCTACCGATCCCTTGCGATAGAATGGGGCGCTGCCATCGTTTGCTATCGCCGCATCGGCTGCGAACTGAAAATAGAGGCAGGGAACGAAGCATCAACAGGAAACGATTTCCCAGCTGTTGTCGCATGTACCTCCAAGTGGTGTTCTTCCAATCCCCGAAAAAAACCTGCCGAGTCCATCATGAAGCGGATTGGAATCGCGGCCCTCCTGCATGAATCAAATACATTCCTCGCAACGCCGACCACCGAGTCGCATTTTCGCGCCGATCTATGGCTGGAAGGATCGGCGATGGTGGATCAGTTGGCTGCCACTCAGCATGAACTGGGTGGGTTTCTGCAGCATTTGCTACCCGAGCAACAGGCTGGCCGAGTGGCTATCGAACCATTGGTGGCTTTGCGAGCGACTCCAGCCGGAACGATCGATGCGTCGACTTGGGAGCGTCTGGAAGCAACGCTTCTCGAAGCACTTCGTAAATCCCCAAAGCTAGATGGCCTCCTTTTGGCCGCTCACGGCGCCGCCGTCAGTCAATCCTATCCCGACGCCGATGGAAGATGGTTGAGCCTAATGCGGCATCATGTGGGGGCAGGCGTCCCTATCGTGACGACGATTGACCCTCATGCGAATCTGTCGACCACCATGGTTGAGGCAGTCGATGGGCTGATTGCCTATCGAACCAATCCGCATTTGGATCAAAGAGATCGTGGCATCGAAGCCGCTCAGCTTCTCCTGCGTACGTTGGATCAACAGATCCAACCGACCATGGCCGCTGCATTCCCGGCAATGGCAATTCCGATCGATCGCCAGGGGACGAATGAGCCGCATTGGAGCCCGGTACAGGACTTGGCAGCTTCGCAGCGATCGATGGCCCGAGTCCTGTCCAACAGTGTGATTCTTGGCTTTCCGTATGCCGATGTTCCAGAAATGGGATCCGCCGCGTTGGCGATTGCAGATGGTGATCCACAGCTAGCCCAAACGCTTGCCGATGAGCTGGCCGATTGTCTTTGGCAGCATCGAAACGGATTTCGCAGCCAATTGGTCTCGATCGATCAGGCGGTGGAACAAGCGAATTCCAATCCCCAGCGACGATTCTGTCTGTTGGATATGGGGGATAATGTGGGTGGTGGATCGGCGGGAGACGGCACCTATTTGATTGGTCGGCTAGTCACCCAGGCGAAATATCCAACGTTTGCATCTTTGTACGATCCAGATGCAGTCGCAAGATGCAGGGAAGCCGGGGTCGGTGCTGTTGTTGCACTCTCGGTGGGTGGCAAAACCGATCAGCAACATGGACCAACGCTTCAACTGGAAGTTTCCATCCAGTCACTCCACGATGGTCGATTCGAGGAAACCCAGGTTCGGCATGGTGGCATCCGTCATTTCAACCAGGGGCTTTCCGTTGTCGTTCGCTGCAACCGCTCGCAAGTCACCTTGCTGCTCACCTCCAAACGCATGGTGCCTTTCAGTCTTCAGCAGCTAAGAAGCTGCGGGCTGGATCCTAGTTCCTTTCAGACCTTGGTGGCCAAGGGAGTTCATGCACCACTAGCAGCGTACCGGGAAGTTTGCGATCGATCGATCCGAGTCAACACAGGCGGAAGCACTTGTGCGGACCTCAACCAATTGGATCTGCGACATCGCCGTGATCCGCTGTTCCCGATCGAGAATCCGAAGCACGGGGAAACGGTATAACGCTCTGCTCTGTTCGGCGTTAGCGGGATCGAGGTATCCCATTGGCTCGCTTGCGGTAGCCTTCATCGAAAAATGGTGGACTGGCTCGCTTGCGGTAGCCACCATCGCCAGATGGTGGACTGGCTGGTTGGACGATTATCGTGACAATCCAACGCGTGGCCGCGGTGGCTACGAGTGCGGTGG
>JBJSWM010000331.1:0-4646 GCA_046085865.1 Pirellulaceae bacterium | reverse complement strand
CCACAGCCATCCCACGCGGACGGTGGCGGAACAGGTGCTTGCGGAATCGATAGACTGTTCCAACGCGAACCTCCTTAGCGCACCTTTGAACCAACAGCAACTGGGAGCCGCTCCCTTGTGCTGCTGCCAGCGAATCCCGGTTCGTTCTTGACTCCTACCTTTTTCCAGAACCGGCGGAATTCCGTCCTGTGCCGGTTGGAAACAATCGACGAACTTTCCACAGTCGATAGAATCCCTGTATCTTCTATATTTGGCTCAAGCTACGCAATCACCCCAAGGCAAAGAAGTCGCGAGAAAGAAACGTCGGCATGGTGATGGGAGATATTCCAACGGGACCTAGTGCCCACCGCGCGACCAAGCCGCGAGCGGAGCTGGGGGAATCGTCGACGGTGACGATTCGCCATTTGCAGCATTTTTTTGGGGAGGCGGAGCTACGGAAGCAGGTTCTCTTCGACATTGACCTGGAAATTTTTGGTAGGGAGATTCTGATCATGACCGGCCCCAGCGGGTCGGGGAAGACAACCTTGCTGACGTTGATCGGGGCGCTGCGTCAGGTGCAGGAGGGACAGTTATGGGTGATGGGTTCAGCGTTGCATCAGTTCAATGATCCGCAGCGAGTCGCATTGCGGCAGAAGATCGGATTCATCTTTCAGTCGCACAATCTCTTTGAGTCGTTGACGGCGCTTCAGAATGTGAGGATGGCTCTGGAGTTGGTGGAGCCTCAAATGACAGGCGGTGCGAGGAGTGCTCGAGCCAAGGAGATGCTTGCTGCGGTGGGGCTTGCCGATCGGGCGAATCATCTGCCTCGTCAATTGTCGGGTGGACAGAAACAGCGTGTCGCCATCGCGAGGGGTCTGGTGCATCGTCCCCCACTGGTGCTGGCCGACGAACCGACAGCCGCTCTCGATGAAAAGAGTGGTCGGTTGATTGTCGAATTGCTTCGTCGGCAGGCGAAGGAATCGGGGGCCACCATTCTGATGGTCACTCACGACAATCGGATTCTCGATGTCGCAGACCGGATGATCAACTTGGTCGATGGCAGGATTCGCAGCGACGTGCTGGTGCAGGAATCGACGCGGATCGCAAGGCTGCTGGCGCAGTGTTCGGTCTTTGAAGGGGTGACCCCAAGAACGCTGGCCAATGTCGCCGATCAGGTACAGGTCCAGACGGTTTCCGAAGGGGAGACGATCATCGAAGAGGGAGCGACGGGAGATCGTTTCTATCTGATTCGCGATGGAGCGGTACGCATCCTCCAGGGGAAACCTCCCGTGATGGTCGCTGTGCTGGGGCCGGGGGACTTTTTTGGGGACCGCGCCCTGCTGACCGGTCAGCCTCGCAACGCCACTGTGGTGGCCGAGCAGGCAACCACGCTGTATTGCCTGAGCAAACAGGATTTTCAGAAGGCGATGAACGAACGTGCGACGCTGGAGGCGGAAGTGCGTTCCAGCCTCTTTGATCGCTGAAACGATCGGTTGCTGCGTCCTCGATACCGTCAGATCGATATTTCGGCACTGGAAGCGGCTCTCCGAACGCAAAAAGAACACCGCTGCCAACGGCCTTCGCATCTCCATCGATCGCTTACCAACTTGTCTACTTGCCCACAGAGCGATCTGCTGGCAGTCGAAGAAAAAGGCTACACTGACAGAGCGATTGCCAGCGATATGATTCGAAGTCCCTTCGCCTTGCGCAGCAGGTTTTCCATGCAAAGGTTGTTCCACCAGCGACTCCAGCAGATCGCCTCTGCTGTTTCGCTGATCGTGATGATTCTCACGAACTCCCTTTCGGCGCAGAACCCGCCCCTCTCGGCTCGTGCGGTCCAGCAGTCGATCGAGCGGGGGGTGCAGTTTCTGGAGAAGACTCAGCAGCGGGATGGACATTGGGATGGATACCCCAATTATGGATGTGGCCAGACGGCGCTAGTGACATTGGCCTTGTTGAGTTCCGGTCGGTCGCCCGATGCACCCTCGGTCAGCCTTGCACTGGAATACTTGCGGAGCAAGAAGCCAGAGCGGACGTACGAGACGGCGCTGCAGACGATGGTTTTCTGCGCTGCCGAGCCGCAGCGCGACTTGGCTCTCATTCAACGTAACGTTCAGTGGCTTTTGGAGGCACAGCAGAACCAGGGAGCGGTAGCCGGGGGTTGGGGGTACCAAAAGGGACTGACTTCGCCCGACCCCTCCAACAGCCAGTTCGCCCTGCTGGCTCTTTGGGAAGCCCAGCGAGTCGGGATCCAGCTGCCCCCCGATTCGCTGAAAATGTCGCTTGCCTACTGGCTGCGCCTGCAGCAGCGCACTGGGGGTTGGAGCTATCTGCCGGCGACGGTGGCACCGATTGCGATCCAGCCCACTGGCAGCATGACCAGCGCAGGAATCGCTTCGCTGCTGATCGCCGAGGATGCACTGCAGTTTGCCGATGCCAAAGTTCAGGGCGAACAACTGGCGTGCTGCCAAGGGCAGATCGATCTGACCCCGGTCGACCAAGGGATGCAATGGCTGGCTGGAAACTTCAGCGCTGCGGTCAATCCGCCGGTGAACAATCCCGCTGGATACTGGTACTACTATCTGTATGCGCTGGAGCGGGTGGGGCGATTGTCTGGCCAGCGATTCATCGGAAATCATGACTGGTATCGCGAAGGGGCCCAAGAGCTTCTCAAGCGACAGCAGCCGATCGGCGATGGACTATTCAAGCCCGAGGGTACGGAGGACGACGTCCACACCAATACCGCTCTGGCGCTGCTGTTCCTCTCCAAAGGAAAAAGGCAAGTCGTCATCGGACGTCTGGAACACCGTCAACTCCCGGAGATGCCGGAACCTGCCCTGTCGCATCGACGTGCCGTTCAGCACCTGATGGGGCATGTCGAAAAGGTATGGAAGCGCGACTTGTCATGGCAGTCGGTGCGGCTGGCGGAGGCATCGGTGGCCGATCTGCTGGAGGCACCCGTGCTGTTTCTTAGCGGACGGGAAGCACTGCAGTGGACGCCGCAGATGAAGTCGGCGCTCAAGCAGTACATCGAGCAAGGGGGATTCCTGTTTGCCGAGGCATGTGAGGGAGATGGCTGTCGGGGCAATGAGTTTGAAGCGAGTTTCCGGCGTTTGATGGAAGAGCTTTTCCAGCAGCCACTGCGCAAGCTGCCCCCCAATCATCCCATCTGGTTCACCGAGGCGAGGATCGATCCCGCATCGCTCCCCGAAGGCTTTTGGCTGTATGGGCTGGAGCAGTGCTGTCGTACCAGCGTCGTCTTCGCCCCCCGAAGCCTCTCCTGCCGCTGGGAAGTCCATCGCCCCTACGGAGTTCCAATCAACCTCCCAGGGGGCGTCCGCGGGGATGTCGAGAATGCCACGAAGATCGGGATCAATGTCATCTCCTACGCGACCGGACGGGAACTAAAGGACAAATTGGATGCCGTGCAGATCGTGCAGCCAACCGCCGACTTGACCGCATCCCTAAGAAATACACTCGCCCTGCCAAAGCTGGAACATGGCGGCGGCGCTGATGACGTCCCTCGCGCTGTACCGAATCTGCTGGAGATCTTTCGCAGTGAAGTACCGACCGAAGTCTCCAGCTCCCCTATCCTGATCCCGGCAGTGCTGGAACAGTTGCAGCAGCACGCGGTTGCATACGTCCATGGCAGGAGTGCGTTTGAGTGGTCGGAGACCGAGCGAGAAGCGCTGCGGACGTGGCTGAAGCGCGGCGGTGTACTACTTGGCGATTCAGTCTGCTCCAGCCAACCATTCACCGAATCGATCCGAAAGGAATTCAGCTTGATCCTTCCCGAAGCCCGATTGCAGAAGGTGCCGGCTGATCATCCGATGCTGACCAGCCAGTTCCAGGGATACGACCTGGGAGAGGTGACCATCATCGAACCGGCCACTGCGATGGACGCTGAAGGATCCGCCGGTCAGCGGCGCGTGGGACCACCGATGCTGGAGATGCTGGTATGGGAAGATCGTGTGGTGGCGATCTTCTCGCCCATCGATCTCAGCTGCGCCCTGGAAAGCCGACGCGCCAACGCATGCAAAGGATACGCCTGGAAAGATGCCTCCCGCATCGGCATCAACATGCTGCTCTATGCCATCTATCAGTAACCCGTTCGCCAGCGACTCTACTTGAGGGAGAGGATGAATTCTGTTTTTTACCCTCCCTCAGAGAGCATCGCTGAGGAGGAACGACGAAGCGGGAAGGGGCAGCAGGATCTGACAACTTTGGCGGAAGGGTCCGCGACGGATTGAGCTGATGGATCATGCCCTCCCCGCTCGTTCCTCGCGACCCTCCCAAGGGGAGGATGCGATTCATTTTTTGGCGATCCATTTGGAAAGAAGCAAAACGATGGAGATGACGATGCATCGGGAACCGATGGGATGTCGAAGGGAACAAAAAATTGAAATGCCGGGCATCGGCCATCGACGACATCCCAGCAATGGACTAGCTAGCTTGCGAGCAATCGTATGGCTGGCTGGACTAACGGCCAGCCTGGGGATCGCGTCGGTAGCGATCGCCGATGACGCGATTCCTGCCGCGCACAACCAAGGGGGAGCCTTGCCGGTACCGATACGACGGGCTTTGGCGCTCCCTGATGCCTATCGCGGACTGGTGGCCGCCGAGCGGCTCGACTGGAACTGGCTGCCTCCCGCATCGGCGTGGTACCG
>JBJSWM010000330.1:0-1555 GCA_046085865.1 Pirellulaceae bacterium | reverse complement strand
CTTCGGTATTGGTCAATCTTTCGGTCGCAACTGCCGGTAATGCGACAGGTATTGCCAATGTCACCAGCAATCTTCAAATGGTGACCGGCGGTTCAGGGAACGATAACTTGAGAGGCCAAGCCAGCCTGATGACTGTCCTGGTGGGGCTGTCAGGTAACGATACACTGACTGGGGGCAGTCAGCGGGATCTGCTGTTTGGCGGCCTGGGGGCCGATACCTTACTTGGTAATTCAGGCGACGATCTCTTGGTTTCCGGACGAACTTCGCATGATGAAGACGCATTGGCTCTCTGGGCTATTTATGCGGAGTGGATATCGACCCGCACGTTTGCGCAGAGGAGTGCCAACTTGTGGGGGAACGGAGTGGGTACGAGCGCTAACGGTAGCACTTATCTCAATAACGCCGCTGCCGATACGATTGCGGATACCGTCTTCGCCGATATCGATACCGACACGTTGACCGGGGGGCTAAATCAAGACTGGTTCTTCGCTGAAGTTGCGGAAATCACCGATTTCACTTCCGGAGGGGCAACGCCAGACCGCAGGAACTGATCGGTGAACTTGAGTTATCCCATGGAGTCCTGAGATCCGCATGTTCTTCCAGGGTTCTCCCCTTCATTTTTCCTGGGGTGGAGTTTGAAGCGTGTAAGTCATGGAAAGCCCGCTGCCTTTGACAGGCTGGACCATCGCGATCTTCATGGTGGGAGGTCCTTCCTTGGGGATGGTGACCGTCACCTTGCTGCTATTGACCAGCTTGGGACCCAGCAGCTCATTGGGGTCTGGTGAGGTGATCAACCGGTACTCAGCGATCCGGAAGACGCGATCCTTCCCCTCGCATGTCACCAGCCACTGGCGACCAAACTCCCCCTTGATACGCATCTGAAATCCTTCTTGTGTTCTTGAGGTGATGATCCCTTCAGCGACCATGTGACGATCCTTGCCCCCCGGCCCGACGCCGTCCATCCGTCCATTCCAAGGAGTGCCCACCGACAGGTAGTCCGGCTGGTTCTCCTCCTTGGTGACTTCCATTCTTTCCCGGTCCAGCGCCAATTTCAGGTCTTGGATTTCCTGAGCCATCGACACGATCTGAGCGCGCAGCTTTTCGTTCTCCTCACGTAGTTGCATTACCTCCCGTCTCTCCACTTCCCCGGTCCGCTCCTGAGCGTGACCGATGCGATGAAAGCTGGTGGACAAGGAGCAGGCAAGCAACAATAGGGTGATTTTTCGCATGTGGGATTTCCTCAAGTTCCTTTAGACGGTTCGTATGGCGTCAGGCAATGGTGGATGGCGGTTTGTTTGCATCCGATGCGCTACAACACTAAGCGGTAGCGTAACAGAGGATGCCAACGATTCGGATTCGGTTTTGGCGTCAAACAATGAGTTGATCAGCGCGTCGATGGCTGTCGTATCGAACCGGAAGTTCAGCCTTTTTCTAATGTTTTTCCTCCGCATCAGAATCAAAAAATTTTTTCGTTGATTCCCTGCGCCGTCTCAAGACGGCTACCATTCAGGCGTTTTCCGGCCGATCGGCGTCTTTTGGTGTGCCGTCGGACTCA
>JBJSWM010000329.1:0-2506 GCA_046085865.1 Pirellulaceae bacterium | reverse complement strand
GTTCCGGAACCTGGAACCATTTGGATTGTCGCTGCCATGGGGTTGCCAGCCTATGCACGTTGGCGAAAAGCCCGCCGACTGGGGAGCGGAGAAGAGATGCCGCTCGCCTAATCTGCAGGCCTAACGTTTGGCTGAAGGTTGCCGTTAGCTGCAAGCCATTTGTCGATTTTGCTGCGATGGTGGTGTCACCTGCAATGCACCGCGCTCTTGCCGTTCCTAGCAGAACACCATCGTGGCGAGGCGCTAGCCGCCGGTTCTTCTGATGGTAGTACCTGGTACCCGGAACGAGCCCACGGAAACCTACCGCTAGTCCGGTTCGGCTCAATGAAAACGCACATCCACCAACCGCGAATGCACATCGAACCAATCCACCCCCTGCACCGTTCGCCAGACGTTCTTGGCCAGTCACCTTAGCGGCGAGGCGCTAGCCGCCGGTTCTTCTGATCGCAGAACCTAGTACCCGGGATAGACCGGGGAAGCCGGCCGCTATTTGCGGTTCGGTTGAATGAACCCATCCCATCGAGATGGCATGTTACTACGGAAAAAATTGCTGACATCCTTTCTTGCCCTCCAATTGGCTACACGGCAACTTGGCGAGCCATGGTTCTCAGCAGGCGAGTTGGCACTAAATGAAGCAGTTTCCAGGTGATACTTATCGGTCGGCTACCAGAATGACCGAAGTAGTTGCAAGGACCTAGGAAATGGTAAGGAGCTGACAGCCCAGATGGCAGGATTTTGGTCTCACGCACAAATAGCAATGGCGTGTAGCCCAATTCCCTGTGACGAATGTATCGCTGGCCTGTAGCGGATTGCTCGGATGTACTACTCTGCGATTGCCAATGAAACAAATCGCTTGAGATGAGATAGTCTTCGTACATCGTCGTCGGGGAATACTCGTCTTCCGACTTCTGAAGCGTCACGAAGAAGATATCGAGCTTGCGGTCCTTCAGATGCAAGACTCCTTCGCGTTGGCTTGGGCGGTGGTCGAAACTCCAGTGGCCAAGCCCGACGAGAATCTCATCGCGAGTGTAGGCGGCGTGGATCGTCAGAGGATCATAGGCAGTTCGTGCAGGGGAAGCCATTAGCGGCGAGTATTTCATGCGATACTCCAGTACCGCGTCGAGGTCATCAATAAGCGACGGATTCTCACGCAAACGCTGCTCTGCCGTTTCCAATGTCAATTCCGAATGTTGGCTTCCCCAGAGGGTTGTGTGCAGCATTTCGACGAGCGGAAAAGACCTGCTGTGCTTCATGGAATCTGGGGAGCGAAGATAATCTTTCAGGATACGGATCTGCTGTGGGCAATTGATGTGACTCAAACGGCAGAGACCTTTCGAGAGTTGTTTTTCGTCGGGGGCAATCACGGGTTCTTCGATGCCCGCATCAGCGAGCATTCGGGACCATGATCCGCGTTTCAGCAACTCATCTAGGGTGGTGTCGAAGTAATCGAGAGCGTCGTCGAGGGTTGGAATTCTACCCAGGTACTGTTTCAGATCGCGAAGTGACGCCAACATCCGCGGGCGAATGAGGCGAATGGATTCTCGCACGTTCTCCAGCACTCGTTGTTGAGCGACTCGCTCTAGTTGGATCACACAGCCGCTTGGCAAGTGCGGAAATCCCGCTTCGATCTCATGATCCAGCTTGGTAGCAGGCTTGCCGCTAAGTGCGCGGAATCGACTAGCAAACCGAAACTCTTTTCGCTGCGCCCCGATGAAATCGAGTACGGTCAGGCATTCTTTATCAGGATGCAACCTGAGACCGCGCCCCAGTTGCTGAAGGAATACGGTAAGGCTTTCCGTCGGTCTCAGAAACAATAAGGTGTCGACCTCAGGGATATCGACCCCTTCGTTATAGAGATCGACTACGAAGATGAAATTTACCGACCGTTCCCGTAATTTCTGTTGCGCTGATCCTCGCTCTTGATCCGAAGATTGGGATGAAAGTGCGATGGAGGGTACTCCGTTCTCAGTAAAAAATCGCGCCATGAATTCCGCGTGCGCGACACTGACGCAAAATGCCAACCCTCTGACATGGCTTAGGTTCAATACGGTACCGGTCAACTTGTCTAGGATCAGTTTCGCCCGTATATCGTTGCCAGTGTAGAGCCGATTCAAGTCATCGACTCGATAGCCACCGCGCTGCCACGCCAGACCGTCGAGGTCAACAGAATCCGTAACTCCGAAGTATTGAAACGGGCAGAGCAAGCGACGGTTGATTGCGTCGGGCAGCCGAATCTCTGCAGTCGCCCGCCCGCCAAACCACTTCAATACATCGAGCTGATCGGTGCGTTCGGGAGTAGCAGTCAGTCCCAGCAAGATCGTCGGCTGAACATGGCTGAGCAATGCCTGATAGCTAGGTGCAGCTGCATGGTGGAATTCATCGATCACAATGTATTCGTATCGATCAACTGGGTTGTCGATTAGATTCCGCGAATTGTAGCTCTGTATTGAGCAGAAAAGATGATCGCGCTGGTTTGAATCGCTCCCTTCATGCAATAAATCCCCGA
>JBJSWM010000328.1:0-4454 GCA_046085865.1 Pirellulaceae bacterium | reverse complement strand
AAGAGGAGTCCAACACGCTCGATAAGGTGTTAGTACAGATATCCGAGGGTCTGGAGAAATCCACCTTCCGAAAATTGGAGATCGCCGTGCGACTTTTGGAGCCACTGATGCTGCTGCTGTTGGCAGGGGTGGTGATGTTCGTCGTCCTGGCGCTGATGGTTCCCGTGCTCAAGAGTTCCAGTAGTTTGTAAATGAGGATCGCGAGGCACCCAGAGGTGCCGACCGCTCAAGAAAGGAGTTGGTGTCAGAAGATGAATCGTTCGATGATGCAGCGCAGGAGACGGCCCAGCCGTCGCAAGGGTTTTACCCTTTTGGAAGTGCTCCTGGTGGTGGTGATTCTGGCGGTGATCGCCGGAATCGTCGTGGTGAACATTTTCTCGACGCAGGACGAGGCCTTTAAGAAGCTGGCCCAAAGCCAAGTCAGCGCCATCTCCAACTCGCTCAAACAGTACCGACTCCTGGTGGGATCCTATCCCTCCTCGCTGTCGGCGTTGCATGAGAAGCCGAGCGACCTGGCGGATGGATCGAAGTGGTCCCCCGTGCTCGAAAAGCCGGTGGCTCCCGATCCCTGGGGCCGCCCCTACGAATACAAGCTCAACGGGAACACCTTTGAGATCCGTTGCCTGGGTCCCGATGGCCAATCGGGAACCGAGGACGATATCGTCAACTAGCGCCAGTTGCTACCACAGGTCGCAGCAGGTCGATCCCTGGGGCGGTCGAGTCAACCGCTCGATCGCCCCGCCACTCCAGGCCGGTCGCTCCGCAAGGAGCCCGGCTGACGTCGTTTTCTGCGGTGGAGCCTTTTCGATATGCCAAACCAAATGATCGAAAGATCTAGAGCGGGGTTTACCCTTCTGGAACTGGTCTTGGTCTTGGCGATTCTGGCCGCTGCGCTATCGGTGGCGGTCCCCACCTACGACAGCATGATTGTGGAACGACGGTTGCAGGAATCGGCCGAGGGGATCGAACTCAAAATGCAAGCCTCGCGCGTCGAAGCGATGCGCACCGGACAGGCCCAGGTTTTTCGTTTCGAAATCGGTGGACGCCAGTACGTTTCCGATGCCTGGCTGTCTCAGGAAGACAGCCTCAATGCGGCAGCCGGCGCCACGCAGGTCGATCTCAGCGGCCAGCGCGTCGAAGTCAGCTCCTCCAACCCCTACGCATCCACCCTCGCACCGACTTCCGGCACCACCATCCAGTTGCCCGAAGGAGTCACAGTCGCGTCGGCTCAGTCGGTACGTGATTCGCGAGCGGCGATGGCCGAACAGGAGGCGGGGATGGCAGGTGGAGCGACTACCAGTTGGTCGACCCCCATCCTCTTTTACGCCGATGGCACCTCGACAACCGCCATCATCGTCCTCCAGGATACTCGCGGTCGCCGACGCTCGGTCCAACTCCGCGGCCTCACTGGTCAGTGCCGCATCCTCGAACTTGCCTCGGTCGGCACGGGGGAACTGTAAAGATGCACCCACCAGTGATCCGATCGATCCCACGAAATCGACAGGCCCTGACGCTGCTGGAAGTCATGCTGGCCCTGGTCATCCTCGGAGCAGCAACGGCGGTGTTGGTGCAGTCGATGCAGCTAGCCAGCGACAGTGGCGTGCAGTCGCAGGAACTGCTTGCAGCGCAACTGATCGCCGAATCGAAGATGTCCGAGATCGTCGCTGGACTGATCCTCCCCGAGGCGATGCCTTGGACCCCCGTCAGCTCGTCCATCTCCTCCACCCAGTGGTACATCCAGCTGCAGATCCTGACTCCAGAAATCCCCGACATGATCGGGGTGCTGCTGGAGGTGACCGACGACCCAAACCGCCAGTCGCCAAGACCGACCGACTACCAGCTGGTCCGATGGATGATCGATCCCGCCCTAGGACTCGATCAGCTTCCCTCTAGCAGCTCTTCCAGCAACTCTGGCGGCTCTGCTGCCAGCGGTGCAGGTGCCGCTGCCAACTCGGGAGGCACTGCACCATGATCGATTCGCGTAAAAATCGACAACCATACCTCCAGAAGCAACGACGTGGATTCACGCTACTGGAGCTGCTATTGTCGCTGGGCTTGACGGTACTTGTAACCAGCCTGATCGGCTTTCTGATCCAGCTTTACATCGCACAGAATTCGGCAGCTCGGGAGCGGATTCAGCGAGCCCAGCTGGCCAGGACGATTCTGACGACGATCGCCGAAGATATCCGCAGCGTCGTCCGCTACCAACCCTACGACTCCAGCGCCCTGGAACAGGTCCTCTCGGGCGCCATGTCGGGGATGGTCGGTGGCGCTGCAGGGGGATTGCTCGACCAGGCGATGGGAGCCACCGGTGATCCAGCGGTGGCGGATGCGGCTTCTGAGACATCAACCGTCAACAACTCCACCCTCCCACCTCCCCCAGGTCTCTATGGGACTCAAGCGATTCTCCAGATCGACGTCAGTCGCCTGCCGCGACCCGATCAGTACTTCGTGGAACAGCGAGATCTATTCAGTGGGCAACTGGCTGATGTACCCAGCGACATCAAACAGATCTCCTACACGGTCCAGGCCCCAAGCAGTTACGGAGTCCAGGATCCACTAGCGACCGGCGCTGCGGTCGGAAATGGTGGTGGTCTGGTGCGACGCGAACTGGATCGATCGATCAGCCAGTGGGCATCCGAGCAAGGCCAAGGCGATTCGCTCAATCGCACCGGTGAAATCCTGGCAAGCGAGGTGCTTGGAATCCAGTTTCAGTATTTCGATGGCGCTCAGTGGTTCACCGAATGGGACTCCAGCCAACTGGGACTCCCAGCGCTCATTTCGATCACCATCGCCATGCAGGATCCCATCGTGGCCGCCGAGAATCCAGTACAGCCCGGCTTGGTCCTCTCGGGGCTGGATACCAGTTCCCTGCAAGCCAGTGGCATTCAGATCTATTCGCTTTCGGTCGCCATCCCAGGTGCCATGCTGCTACCCAAGCCATCCACGGAAGATGGTTCCGGCAGCGATGCATCGGGCATGGGATCGCTTGGACTCTAAGGCGACAAGGCAGGGATGAAATTAAGGAATAGCATCATGAGCCAACGGAAGAAGAGAAGACAACCGCAACGCCCCAATCGGCTTGCGGTCGGTCGCATTCGCTCTGCACCACGCAGTGCTTTCCTGCTTTTGATGGTGCTGCTAGTGATTTCGGTAGTGACGCTTTCGGCGCTTTCGTTCAGCGAGTCGATGGTGCTGCGCAATGAAGAGTCGGTGCTGGCCGGCAGACAGCTTCAGGCTCGCATGGCCGCTGACTCAGGACTTGATGCCGTGCGTCTGTTCCTCTCCAGTCCTCGCGAGGTGCGAGAAGAAGGAGGAGGCCTTTGGGATAATCCAGATTACTTCCAGGCGATCAATGTCATCGCCGACAGGAACGTCGAACGGATCTGCAACTATTCGATCGTCTCCCCTAACCTGGATGAAATGGGAAGCTATTCGGGACTCCGTTTCGGGCTCCAAAATGAATCGGCTCGATTGAATCTGAATGCCCTGGTGGTCATCGACAAGCAGTTCGGAGGCATGCAGCAGATGACCGGTGGTGCCGATCTCTCGGCGATGGGAATCCCCTCCGAACTCAGTTCCGCTGCCGATTCCCTTGGATCGCTCACCAACGTCGGCCGACAGCTTCTGATGGGACTCCCTGGGATGACCGAAGAGATCGCCGATGCCATCCTCGATTGGATCGATGAAGATGAGGAAGCACGAGAGTTTGGTGCAGAGAGCGACTACTACAGCCAGCTACCCAATCCCTATCGAGCCCTCAATGAACCCTTGCAGTCGGTGGAGCAGTTGTTGCTTGTTCGTGGGGTGACGCCCCAATTGCTTTTTGGGCTCGATCAGAACCGCAACGGTTCGCTGGAAGCTTCGGAACTCAACGGCGGGGTGCTCGCCAGCGTTCCGGGGGCGATGATGAATGCCAACTCTGCCAACGCCGAAGGGGAGTCCGCGCCGTCCCTTGGCTGGGCGCAGTACCTGACGCTGTACTCGCGAGAGAAAAACCAAGACCTTCAAGGCAACCCACGCGTATTCGTCAACGCGGAAGATCTGACGCAACTGCAGGCCGATCTTTCGACAGCCCTTGGAAATGAAGACTGGGCAACCTTCGTCATCGCGTACCGACTCTTCAAAAGCCAGCAGCAAACGGGAGCACCTTCGAGCGGAGGTGACAGCGGCGGAGGAGGTGGAGCGGTCGGAGGTGGCGGTGGTGCAGGTGGCGGTGGTGCAGGCGGCGGCGGACAAGGTGGCCAAGGCGGTGGACGACCAGGCGGCGATGGAAGACCAGGCGCCGGTGGCGGGCGACCAGGCGGTGGCGGCGGCATGGGCCCAGGCGGTGGTGGTGGTCGGCCTGGAGCGGGAGGTGGCCGGCCGGGCGGCGGTGGACCAGGAGCTGGAGGAGGCGGTGGTAGACCCGGTGGTGGCGGCGGTGGACCAGGCGCTGGAGGAGGCGGTGGTAG
>JBJSWM010000327.1:0-1754 GCA_046085865.1 Pirellulaceae bacterium | reverse complement strand
CCCCGAAGGTCCCGCCTCGGTCAATTGTCGGTTCGGACGCAGGGTGTCGTAGAGCGCTTTGACGCGACCATGAGCCGCGCCGCAGACAACGATGTCGCCAACTCGGAGCGTTCCGTTAAGCACCACCATTTTGGCGATGACCCCTCGCGTTGGATGCTGTTCGCTCTCCAGGCATACCCCTTGAGCGGCTCGCTTCGGGTTGGCTCGCAGTTCATGCAGATCGGCTACCGCCAGCAACGTTTCCAGTAGTTCGTCCATTCCCATACCGGTGATGGCGCTGGTTTGCACCACTTCGACGTCACCACCCCAGGCGCTCGGGGTCAGACCATGCTCGGTCATCTGCGACATGACCCGATTGGGATCGGCCCCCGGAAGGTCGCTCTTGTTGAGCGCCACGACGATCGGTACCTCAGCCGCCTTCGCGTGGGAGATCGCTTCGATCGTCTGAGGCATGATGCCGTCGTCGGCCGCGATCACCAGAACAGCGATGTCGGTAACATTGGCCCCGCGGGCCCGCATCTCGGTAAACGCTTCGTGGCCGGGAGTATCGACAAACGAGACATAGCGACCATCTTTTTCGACCCGATAGGCCCGGATGTGCTGCGTGATGCCTCCAGCCTCTCCGGCGACAATTTTGGTGCCGATCAGATAATCCAAAAGCGAGGTCTTGCCGTGGTCGACGTGACCCAAGAACGTCACGATCGGGGCTCGTGGCACCAGATCGCGAGGGTCATCGATTCGATCGGCCGTCTCCAGCAGACTGCTCTCCAGCGTCTCTGCCTCCTTGAATTCCAGATCGATCCCCAGGTCGGTGGCCACCAACACGGCTTGCTCTGCATCGAGCATTGCGTTGATGTTGAGCACTGGGATGCCCAGGGTCATCAGCGATCGAAGAATTCGCGCGGCAGGAACACCGGCGGCTTCGGAAAAACTTCGTACGTTGCAGGGCAGGGCCAGCGCCACACGTTGCTTTCGGGGTGCAGTGGAACCGGTGGTCTGGCGGCGTCCGAAACCTCGCCCGGCTCGCCTTGCCTCCCGTTCTTCCTCGAACGCGAGGTCGTCGGTGCCCCGAATCTTCAAACGCCTCTTGGTTCGATCCGATCGACCGGCGGCAAGGCCTGCCAAGCCTTTCTTTCCCTTTCCTTCCTCTTCTTCTTCGCCAGTCCGCTTGCCTTTGGCTTTGGCTCCTGCCTTATCGGCACCCGCTCGGAAATCGGAAAGTCCTCCAGTTCCTGGGGGTGGAGGCGTCTTGCTCTTCTGGGTCTCCTGCTGGACGAACTTATCCAGCGGTGCCTTCATCCCCTGCTTGGACCCAACGATCAGATCCTTCGTCAGCTTGATGTCGGGACGCTGCGGCGCCGGCTCGTCGGTGCGCCGGGGCATCGGCTGCTGGCCTGTCTTGGGGATCTTCGCAAGATTGATGACCGGCTCCCGCGTCTTGGGACGTCGCTTCTCATCGGTCGGCTTCTCAGAAGATGGCTTGGAACGATTGCCAAGCACTCGAATTCGTCCCCCGGAACTGCCCGAAGGAGAGATGTAATCGTCTCGACGGAAGCTCTCGGGTGTTTCCTTCTCTTCCGCGACGGAATCGACCGCAGAAACCCTCACTTCCGGTTCGCTCGGAACCGATTCCGCCTCAACAGGAAGCTCGACATGGATCGTTTCGGGGATCAGTTCCTGGACTTCACCTGCGGCCGGTTCAGCGGCTTCCACCAGGTCGGTTGGAGCCGATTCTTCCATACTGACTGCAGTGG
>JBJSWM010000326.1:0-2364 GCA_046085865.1 Pirellulaceae bacterium | reverse complement strand
TTCCTCAGCGGAGAGAACGATTTGTCCGAAGTGATCGATCGCGACTGGAGCAGTCAGGTTCACATCCTGCACGCGGGATACCTCAAGGGTAGTCCGCACCGTCTATTGTCTCAGGGCGCCATCGATCGGTTGATCGAAAAGGCAAAGGAGAGCTATGACTACATCATTATCGACACCCCACCGATTTTGCCTGCCAGCGAATCGCTGATCTATGCCAGATCGGTTGATTACTGCCTGGTCTGTGCGTTGCGGGACCGAAGCCGTGTGGAGCAGTTGATGCAAGCGGTCAACAAGTTGGAAGCGGCCGGTGCGAACGTTGCTGGTGCCGTGCTATCCGGAGTCCCATTCCGGGAGTATTCGAAGTACTACGGCGATTACGCCTACGGAAACTGGGATCGCTCGCAGAGCTGACGCTTAACGAGTGCCAAGGACTTGCCGAGATTCGCATCTGGGAACCGCCGCTATGCCAAAATCGGAAGCTCGCAACAGGCACTCTCGCCTGGAGATGAACTATCGTTTTCTGTTGAAGTCGATCCTTCTTTTCGGCTTGCTGGCCGCGCTATTCGGTGCGGCTTACTGGATCCAGGTGGGACGGGTCGCCACAGCGCTCAAGGCTCAATCGAGCGCTGCGGAGAAAGCGGAGGAATTGGGGCGAGCCTCTGAGTTGCTCGACCGATACCTGTCGCTGAATCCGACCGACACTTCCGAATTGGTCCATTCACTGACTCTTCGCGAGCAAGTCGCCAACACCCCACCTTTGTTGCGAAGCGTGGTCTCCTTCGGCTTTCGCGTTCTGGGGACGCTGCGCGCCGAGACGCCGCCAGATTCGACGAAGATCATTGAGGTCCAGAAAAAGCTGGTTCGTCTGTTGATGAAACGAGCCACTTTTGAGGGTCCAGCGGAAGCCCTCAGTACCATCACGGAAGCCCAGTCTATTTTGATGGATATGGCGCCATCCATCGCCCAAGATGACCAACTTTGGCTGCGAGAAAATCTCGCCATCTGCCTCTTTTCGACCCGCCGGTCTCCAGAATCCGCAACCAAGAGGGGGGGAGGCATGAGCCGGCGTGGGGGCTGGCAAGAGGACTTCATCGAACAGTCCCCACTTCAGGCAATCACTTCGGTACTGGATGAAGGAAGCACCAATCTCGATGTGCTGGAATGTGCCGCCAGCATTCTGATCAATCCAGAAGCAAGCAACTACACCTGGGATGATGCCGCAGTCAAACTTCCTCTGACCAAACGACTGCAACTGGTTCAGTCCTATTTCGAGCGAGTCGCTCCATCACACACCCAAGAGAGCCGATTCTTCGCTTCCCGTGCAGTTGCTAGCCAGCAGCTGAACCCAAGACAGTCGGAAGCAGACTTTCGTAAAGCAGTCGAGCTGGACCCAAAGAACCTGAATTTGATCAAGAGCACAGCAGCCTTCTTTTTCCGTCGCTATCTCGATAACGAACGACTATCGCTGGCCGATGAGTCGGCTGCGGCAAGGGAAGAATCATGGAAGTTCGCGAACTTGGCGAGCGGCTTGACCACCGAGATTGACCCCCAACTGGTGATGTTGCAGGGCCAGTTGCTGGCGTCCGAAGAAAAATACGAGGATGCCGTCACCACCCTCTCGAAACTAGGGAATCGCGCGGATGAGCAAGGAATCGCAGCGCGAATGGCTGTGGCCGACTTGCTGAGTCGACAGGGAAAGTACGACGAGCTGATGGCATGGACCAAGGAAACGGAAGCGCTGCTCGTCAAAGCGCAGTTTGATTCCCGTGCAAGGAGGAACGACCTCAGCTTGGTCAACGATCGCCAAAGAGCTTCCGGTTTGGTTCGCAGTGGCCGCTTTAGAGAGGCGCTGGAAGTGCTCAAGCGAATCGAACAGCAATCGAACGACAAACAAACCAATCTGTTTGATGAACTGATGTTGGGCGACTGCTACTATGCCCTCGGGGATTTCGCCTCAGCGGAAAAGCATCTGGAAACGGCGCTCAAATCGGCCTCGGACGATCAGGGGCTGTTGCGAAAGCTCGCTGCGGTGAAGGTTTCCCTTTTTCGACCCGCCGAAGCTGCGGCCACCATTCGAAAGATTCCATCAAAGACGATGGAGGACTGGTTGCTGTTGGGCAAAAGCATTTTTTTGGCCAAAAGCGTCGATCGCACCAGCGAAGGTTCCGTCCAGGAATTGGAACAAGCGCTTCGATTCGCCCGAGAGGCAAGTGTCAATCAGAATCCAAGCAAAGAATTTCAATGGAACCTGGACTTGTTCGAACTGCTGGCCAAGAGCCAGCGGGAGGATGCGACCAAGATCACCAAGGAGCAACTAGGCTTGGGGCTGGTGGATTTGATCGATCGATATCCCGGTGAAGAGCA
>JBJSWM010000325.1:0-10510 GCA_046085865.1 Pirellulaceae bacterium | reverse complement strand
ATTGGAATCCATCGGAATGGGATGATCTGTCACCCTTCTCCCGATCGCGCAGAAACGGAAAACGGTAAAAAGAAACGGTGAGTTAAGCTTCATGACGAATGCGCATACGATCGTTCATCAATTGCTCCTCTGGTGGATGCTCAATCACGAGCCTAGAAATTCCAGTTCCAAGAGAGGCAGGACACAGCATCTGACCTCGCCCAATCATCTCACGGCATTATGATGACAACGAGATGCCCGAATCCAACGGTTCGTCCCATTGACCGGCTCGAAATTTCTGTACCACTCGCTATGAAGGTAACAATTGGGTAATGGGTGAGGTCGGTGGCACACGCGTGTGGTGCTGGAGCGTAGGCGCAGCCGAAGCGGAAGCAACACACGCGGCTGCGAAAGCCGCTGGGGTCCGATAGGCCAAGCTGCTGTGTGGACGGCAGCTGTTGTAGTCTTCCTTCCAGGTCCGAGTGAGCCTTTTTGCGGCCCCCAGGGTTTCGAATTCCTCGATTGCCAGGAACTCATCGCGCAGACGGCTATGGAAGCTCTCCGCATACCCATTCTGCCATGGGCTGCCGGGTTCAATGTAAAGAGTCGCAACGTTCATCGACTTGAGCCATTCCTGGATCGCATGAGCAACAAACTCCGGGCCGTTGTCGCTACGAATATGTTTGGGGACTCCTCGTTTCGCGAAAAGCCCTGCAAGGGTGTCAATCACGTCATTGCTAGTGATGCTCCGAGCGGGTTGCAGTGCCAAGCATTCTCGTGTGTGCTCGTCGACGATGCTGAGCCACTTCAGAGCTGACCCGTTTGTGGTTCGATCGAAGACAAAGTCCCATGCCCATACGTCGTTGATTCCTTGGGTGCGATGTCGATCGCAACCATTGGCGGCAGAGCCTGTCCTGCGTTTTTTCTTCTTCTTTTGAGGCACTTTCAGCCCTTCCTTTCGCCACAGACGCAGAATGCGTCCTAGTCCTGCTCGCCATCCTTCAGCTTGCAATAACCGCCCGATACGGCGATACCCGAAGCGAGGACGCTTCCGAACCAACTCCAGCATCCGCTTGATCAGCGGAGCCTCGTCGGTTCGCGGCGTGACCACATAACGCTGACAACTACGCGGCTGATCCACTACACGACAAGCCCTGCGTTCGGAAATCTGGAACTTCACTCGAAGTTCCTCGACTGCCGCCCGCTTCCGAGCAGGGCTTACCAGTTTCCCTCGTTCAAGTGCTTGAGCATCTGAATGTCGAGTGCCTGGTCTGCGACGATCTGCCTCAATCGGCGATTCTCCTCCTCAATCTTCTTGAGTCGAATCGCCTCCTCGCACTTCATCCCCCCGTATTGATTCTTCCAACGCTCGTACGTGCTCTCGCTTACCTCGAGGCTCTGAAGAACTACGGCGATGTCCTTACCGGCATTCAGCATGGCTGCTGCATCACGCAACTTTGCCACAATCTGCTCCGGAGTGTGCCGCTTCCGTCTCTGCTTGCTCATCTAAGGTCTCCTTGCAAAAATGCTCACGAGACCTTCATAACTCATGGATCAGATTTTTCGTAGCAGGGCTTGAAGGTCGCTCGATGACGCTCCAGTGGCCTAGTCGGCTCCCTGCATCCGCAAGTCGGCCTCACGAGATCGTGTCGAGCAACGCCTGGGGCGATCGAGTTGCCAGCCAGCGCCTAGGTAATCGAAACGTTGCTTCACGTCTTGCGCACTTGCCAGGAGTCGTGGATCTCCTGAAAAATCTCGTCGAGGCTCTTGGTGATCTTCCAGCTTGGATAATGCTGCTGGATCTTCGATAGATTGCTGATATAGCAGATATGATCAGCTTCTCGCGGTTCATCCAGATACCGGTGCACCATTTTCTTTCCCGATATTCGCTCGATCCGCTGAAATGCCTCCAGGATCGAACAGCTGTTTTGCCGACCGCCACCCAGGTTATAGACTTCTCCACGCCGCGGCGACTTGATAAACGCCTCGATAAAGAGCGCCACGTCTCGTGAGTGGATATTGTCGCGAACCTGCTTCCCTTGATAGCCATAGATGGTGTACTGGGCCTGCAGCACATTGCAGCGGATCAAGTAGCTCAGGAATCCATGCAGTTCCACTCCCGAGTGATTCGGTCCGGTCAAGCAACCACCACGAAGGCAGCAGCATTGCAGGCCGAAGTATCTGCCATACTCTTGCACCAGGATGTCGGCCGCAAGTTTCGATGCACCAAACAGCGAATGCTTCGATTGGTCGATCGAAAACGCTTCGGTGATCCCCTCCTGGTAGGCAGGTTCCAAATAATCCCAACGCGTTGGTTTTTCAACCAAGGGGATGCGGTTGGGTGCGTCACCATAGACCTTATTGGTCGACATGTGCACAAAGACAGCATCCGGTGCAAATTGACGAACGGCTTCCAGTAGATTCAGCGTACCGACGGCGTTGGTGTCGAAGTCGATGTAGGGGATCTTGGCGGCCAAGTCGTGGGAGGGCTGTGATGCCGTATGGACGATGGCATCGGGCTGGAGTTGCTGGATCAGCCGACCGATCCCTTCGCGATCGCGAATATCGAGTTCATGGTGGCGGAAGTTTTTTAGCTCCCGCTGCAATCTAGCCTGATTCCAACGGGTGTCACCCGCAGCACCAAAGAAGTCGGCGCGTGCGTTGTTGTCGACACCATGGACCGACCAGCCTAGCTGGTCAAAATGCTGAGCGACTTCTGAGCCAACAAGACCCGAGGATCCGGTCACCAGAAGCTTGTGCATCGCGATGACATCCCTTTCGATGGAGATTGGCTACAACAAGGTTGACTTCCGAACTTTCAGCAGATGCTAGATGCTGCCCGTTCAGTCATCCGAACCTGTCAGCCATCCAACCCGGTCAGTTTGCCGGTGCTATCTCCAAATCGCTCTTCTTCGATTCCTACCAGCGACAGCATGGTCAGGAAGAGATTGTTGAGCGGTTGGTCTTGGTAGCGGATCAGGCGCCCGGGCTGGACTTTCCCACCAGCCTTGCCGGCAAGCAGCAGAGGCAGGTTGTTGTGGTCGTGTCGGTTGCCATCGCTAATGGCTCCGCCGTAGACGATCAGGGAGTTGTCGAGCAGATTGGAATCGCCGTCGGCGGTGGCCTTCATTTTCTTAAGGAAGTAGCCAAATTGATCGGAGTAGTATCGGTCGATCTTGGCGATCTTATCGATTTTGTCCTGATCGTTCTGGTGGTGCGAAAGTTCGTGGTGACCTTCTTTGACTTCGATCATCGGGAAGGTCTTGTTGGAACCTTCGTTGGCCAGCATGAAGGTGGCAAGTCGCGTGGTATCGGTTTGGAAGGCAAGCACCATCAAGTCGTACATCACGCGGATGTGGTCGCCGTAATCACCCGGAATTTGGTCCGGGATTTTTGTGTCGATACCCGAAAGATCAACCGGTTGGCTGCTCCGTTCCAGTCGGCGTTCGATCTCTCGAACGCTTTCAAAGTACTCTTCCAATTTGGGGCGATCTTCGTTGGAGATTCGACCCTGAATCTTTTTGGACTGATCGGAGACCATGTCCAGAACGCTTTGCCGCAGAGCGATCCGCGACTTGCTGGCCGCCGCTTCACTGGGGCTTCCAAACAGCCGTTCGAACGCTTTCCTTGGATCGATCTCTTTGGCCATCGGTTGCGATGGTGTGCGCCAGGAGATGTTGTTCGAGTAGGCGCAGGCGTAACCGGAATCGCACGATCCGGCTGAACGGCCTTCCTCGGTTCCCAATTCGATCGAAGGGAGCCGTGTGGAACGACCATAGTGGTCGGCAAGAATCTGGTCGATGCTGCGTCCGGCGCGGATGCGACTGCCTGCTGTCTTGTAGGGATGAGCCCCCGTTAGAAACGCAGCGGCGCTGCGGGCATGGTCGCCGGGGCCATCGCCAAGAGCTGCGGCGTTGTTCTGAGCCAAACCTCGGAGGACCAGAAATTCGGATCGCAGATCAGCCAGTGGTTCCAGGCTGGGAGTCAGTTTCCAATCGGTTCCTTCGCCGTCGGGCAACCAGCGGTCGGCATTGGTTCCGTTGGGGAAGAAGATCCAGGCCATCCGGACGGGAGCGGTCGGGGCAGCGCCCCTGACTCGGGGCGCCAAAGACGGCAACCATGGCAACGCCATGGACACGCCGAGCCCTCGCAGCAGTGTTCGCCTGGAAACCGATGGATGGTTCATTGCTGTGGCTCCCGGTGGGTGAATCAGGACCAATCGTAACAGGCCAGAGGTTGGCAGGTGGGGGCAGTGCGATCCAAGGAAAACCGCACCCGCCGTCGTCCATCATTCTTGAATCATTCTAGCTCAATCGGCAAACCACCGACTAGAGCGCTGGCGAACTTCCGATTTCCTAGGGATTCTGCCCTGTCCCAGCCAATTCGTTGGTTGGCCGGGCAACTTCCGTCCACAGAAATGGTTCGCTCAGCACAATCGCTTCGATCACGCTTCTCACGGTCGATTGTCGATCCTGCGTATACGTTTCAATTTTCCCAAGGGCACATTGGTCGGCGGTGACCAGACCTCGCCCGAGGGCGTAGGTGAGCAGTTTGGAGCAGAAGTGAGCGACCAGCTTGGGCTGATCCTGTGCCAGCGTTTCGCTCAATTGAACGGCGCTGGTAAACGATCTGCCATCGGCCAGTTCCCCCGAGGCGACAATTGGCTTGCCGGCATCTTCCGTTCGGAATCGCCCGATCGCATTAAAATTCTCCAGTCCCAGACCGATCGGGTCCATCACCCGATGGCAGCTGGCACAGCTGGGGTTCGATCGGTGGATCTCCAGCTGTTCGCGAAGGCTAAGTCCCTTGTGATCTTCCTGGGTCGCTTCCAGTGTGGGAACATTGGGTGGTGCGGCGGGGGGTGGATCCCCTAGGAGGTTTTCCAGCACCCATTTGCCCCGTTTGACCGGGCTGGTTCGGGAAGGGTTGCTGGTGAGCGTAAGAATGGCGGCCTGGGTCAGCAGGCCGCGGCGTTCAGGTGGCAGCGTTGCTTTGACCCAACGTTCCTCTTCTGCGTACGATCCCAGTCGCCGATCGCTTCGTCGGAACTTCGGGCCTCGGTACATTTCCTGCGGATCGCGGCCATCGAACTGCAACCCATAGAGTTCGGCCATGCGAGGATTGACGAAGGTGAAGTCAGCCAGCAGGATGTCGGACAGCTTGCCTTCTCTCGACAGAAGCTCACGGCAGAAAAGCTGTGTCTCCTTTCGCATCGCCGCGCGGAGCCGGTCGTTCCAGAGCGGATCGGTGTTGTTGTCGACTTCCAGAGTCTGGAGGTTGCGAAGCCCAAGCCACTGCTCAAAGAATCCGTCGACCAGCGCGTCGGCCTTGGGATCATCCAGCATGCGGTGGACTTGAGCGATCAGTCGTTCGGGGTCGGAAAGAGTCCCTTGCTGGGCTTCGTCGCGCAGGGCGTCGTCTGGCATGCTGGACCAAAGGAAGTAGGAGAGCCGACTGGCTAGTTCCCAGTCCGATAGTTCCCGAACTCCTTCCCGCACGAGTGCCCCTTCCTGCTGTTCGATCCGGAAGAGGAAGTCGGGAGCGACCAGAATGGCTTGAAGAGCGACCTGCATCGATTCGCGGAAAGGGAGTCCTTGATCTCGAGCGGCCAGGGCGATGGCGCGGTAGGGAAGTAGCTCTTCTTCGGTGACCGGTCGTCGAAACGCGATCGGTAGCAACTTCCGCAGGTTCTCGTCGACCACCGACTCAAACGAATCCCCTTCCTGCCATTCCTTTGCGATGACGCGTCGATGGGATGCAGGAAATCTCGGCGATCCACTGGCGGGACCTTCCATGCGGAAGCGTTCGACGTGGAGTTTCTTCTGAGGAGGCGTCGGGGTTTCCTGTTGGAGGTCTTCGTCCAGTAGGACGCGGAGCCGATGGGTGCCTTCAGAGAAGCGAATCGCGAAAGGATAATTTTTGCCTTTTGGTTCGACCTCGAATCGAGCGAAAAGTTGGTCGTCGATGAAGAGTTTGGCGGAGACGCTGTGTTGCTGTCCGTCACCGTAGCGCAGCCGCAGGTCGATTTGGTACTCCCCTTCAGCGAAATCGAATGCCGCCTCGCAAGATTCTCCAACGGCGATGTCATCACCATCGGCCGATTGCTGCCGTAGCGTTTGCTCATCGATGACGATCGCCTTCTTGGAGATCCATTCGGCGGCCTGCAGATATTTTTCCATCGTCAGAGGAGGGAGGCTGAGCACTTCTCCCTGATTGTCGAAGCCATTGCCGACATCATCGGATGGGAATCCGATCTCTTGAGATGGCCAGATATCCAGTTGCAGCAGGTCGCGGACGGTGCGATCGTATTCCTTGGAATTCAGGCGACGCACGGTGACGTGGCCAGGGGATTGAACGACGCCGCAGTCGGCCTGGTGCAGCGCCTTGTCGATCCAGTCGGCCAGCGCCTCTTTGTCCTGCTCGGTCAGAGGGTCGCCCTCCTCGGGTGGCATCGCGCCAATCTTGACCAGCCCGCGAATCTGATCCCAGAGAGCTGGCTGGGCTCTTACCGATGCCAAGTCGCGATACTGCGTGACATCGACCTCCGCTTCGCGAAGTTCTTGGCTGTGGCATTGGCTGCAATGCTTCTCCAGAAGGGGAGCCCACTTGGACTGGAACGCTTCCTGAAGTTCTTGATCGAATGCATTGGCAGGCGCCTGGCCTACCACCGTCGATGCCTCCATGCAGCCGATGCAAAGCGACCAAGCCAACCATTTGGAGAAGGAGCTTCGACGTCGAACGAGCCTGTTGGGGGGCATCGCGCTGTTCAAGTCACGGCTTGGGAAATTGGGTTTGGAAATCATGGTGGATTCCTGGACGTTTCCAACCGGATCCGCATGCTACCGCGTCGGAACGTTCCTGAAGGAGCGTCGAAGGCGGGTAGCCGGTGGAACACGTGGTATTGCTGAGTTAGGTGGATGTCGGGAGGCGATAGGGCCGGGATCATGGTGAACCCCGGTGGTGATGATCGGTTCCGAAGGAAGCCAATTGCACGATCGATCCTGATTTTCAGGGTTTCCAGTGCTAAGATAGTGTGGCACAAGTGATTTTATCCCACCAGCCTGTTTGTCGTCGACACACCGCTGGTCACTCGCCCTCCACCCTCCCACCGGATTGAATCATGCATTGGCTGATTCCTCACGATCTGAAGAACCGAGCCCTGTGGTTTACTTTCACTCGCTGTGCCATCCTTGCCGCTTTTTTGGGCAGCCTGTGGACGTGTTTCGCTCAGGGGCAAGATGCCGCGAAGTTTTCGCCCGAGCAGCTGGAAGTCTTCGAGCGGCAAGTTCGGCCGATTCTGGTGGAACGGTGTTACGAATGCCATAGCGCCCAGTCCAAGCGGCTGGAGGGTGGGCTGCGACTGGACTACCGACAGGGCCTTCTTGAAGGTGGCGATTCGGGGGCGTCGATCGATCTGGGGAATCCGGATGTCAGCGTTCTGCTGGACGCCATTCACTACCGAGGGATGGAGATGCCGCCCGATGGGAAACTGCCAGCGGAGCAGATCGCCGTCCTCGAAAAGTGGGTTCGAGAAGGTGCTCCATGGCCGGACGAGCCGATTCCGGAGTCGGGGAAGGTGACGGAAGCGTTTGATATTTCATCGCGAATGGCAAGGCATTGGACTTGGCGACCGATGCAGCGGTTGGCGACTCCCTGGAACAGCGGCAATCCAATCCATCGCGAGCCTTGGGATGGTTGGATTCTGCAGGCGGCTCAGCGCGAGGGGCTGACGATGGCTGCGGAGGCGGAGCCGTGGGAAGAGCTGCGGCGCGCAACGCTGGACTTGACGGGGTTGCCACCCACAAGTGAGGAGATCGAGCAGTATTTGTCCGATCCGCAGCCGGATCGATACGAACGCTTGGTCGACCGTCTGCTGGCATCACCGCAATTCGGTGTGCGGTGGGGAAGGCATTGGCTGGATCTGGTCCGCTATGCCGAGTCGCGAGGGCATGAGTTCGATGAAGACACGCCTGGGGCGACTGCGTATCGCGACTATGTGGTACGAGCTTGGAATCTGGATCTGCCGTACGATCAGATGGTGATCGAGCATGTGGCGGGGGACTTGGTCGATCCACCGCGACTGCATCTGAAGACAGGCGGGAATGAATCGGTCATCGGAACGGGGTTCTGGCATCTGGGGGAATGGGTGCACTCTCCAGTCGATACGCGCAAAGATCAGGCCGACCGGTTCGACAACATGCTGGATGTTTTTTCCAAGACATTCATGGGGACCACCCTAGCCTGTGCGCGGTGCCATGACCATAAGTTCGATGCGATCAGCACCGAAGATTACTACGCCATGGTCGGTTATCTACGCAGCAGCCACTACCGTATGGCTAGGTATGAGACGGAGCCGATGGAACGGCAGGTGATGCGTGACTTGGATCAGCTTCGACAGGAGTCGGCGGGCGGTATTCGTCAAGCGATCGGTGGATGGTTGACTGCGGCGGTTACGGGTCCCGATGCGACCGGTGCATGGTGGGCGCGTTGGCAGCAGGCTCAGCAGCAAGCCCCCGCTTCCACCCCAACAGCTCAGCCTTTGCCTCTTCCCGCCGACGACGCGCGAATCCTCTGGGATGCCAGTCGCTTGGGACCATCCGACTGGCGTGCCAGCGGTCCGGTGTATGGCCAGTCGCCGATCGGACCCGGGGAGATACGCAGCGAGCTTCGGGAGGGAGTGGATCGGTTGGTGGTGGGGCGCTTGGCGTCGGTATTCCGAGACAGCTTTTGGAACCCGATGCAGTCGATCGACCCAGGTGTCAATCGGATGAATTCCTTCAACCAAGTGCAGGAGGCTGGAAAAACGTTTCTGACTCAGGAAGTCAGCTTGGATGCACCCCAGGTCTCCTATTTGATTCGGGGATCGTTGCGGGTGTATGCAGCGGTCGATTCGCACCGCTTGATCGCTGGACCATTGCACCGCGAAATCCTGGCTGATTTCCGAGATCCGAAAGCGGAAGGGTATCGCTGGGTGACGCAGGGGCTGGGGCGTTACGTCGGCAGTCGGGTTCACTTCGAGTTCATGCCGTTAGACGGCGATCCGCTGGAAGTGGTTCAGGTGGTGGTGGGAGCCGCCCCCACGATGCCAGCAGGAAACGCACCTACCGATGCCGAAGCGTTGATGGCCAAGTTGCGGCAGGTTGCCCAAAGCTTTTTGTCGACGGATCCGCAGGCGAGTCGATCGGCCGAGGATTCGCTTTGGGTCCAGTGGATGATCGATCAACGCACCAAGGAAGGGGGCTTGGCGGACGACCGTTGGAAAATGGTGGAAGATGCCAGAGCGGTGGTGCTGCAGGCTCAGCAGCAATTGGCCCAAGGGGTGCGATTTGATTCTCGCGTCTGCATGGCGATGATCGATGGCAGTGGGGAAGACGATTTTCTCTTGGTTCGCGGTAGCTCCAGCAACCGAGGCAACCAGGTGCCGCGCCGCCCCCTTACGGCTGTGACGCAATTTTTCCAGCAGCAGGGGCTGGTCGTCGGTGACGATTCGCAGGCGGGCCAAAGGGCGTTGGTGCAAACGGCGGAAGGGCGGGGTGGATCTTCCTCGCAGTTTGTTTCCACTGCATTGGGAGAGTCGGAGGCGACCGGTTCGGTGGAACGGGAATTGGGTAGTGGTCGCTTGAAGTTGGCAAAGCAGTTGGTCCACCCCAAGCATCCGCTTACGGCGCGCGTCATCGTCAACCGACTTTGGCACCACCTGACCGGTAGAGGCATTGTGCCGACGGTCGATGATTTTGGACTGCTGGGGATGGCACCGACGCACCCCGCGCTATTGGATCAGATGGCGCTGCCGCTGATTGAAGACCAGTGGTCGCTGAAGCATGCGATTCGGCGAATGGTCCTTTCCCATGCGTATCGGATGAGCTCGCGGGGCCAGAAGGATTCGATCGAGAAGGATCCTGGCAATCAGTGGTTGACTCGCGCGCGGGTGAGGAGGTTGGAGGCGGAGTCGGTGCGCGACACACTGCTATCGCTGAGTGGATCGTTGGATCGATCGCTGGAGGGAGGAAGCGTACCGGTGCATTTGACCGATTTTCTGCAGGGGCGCGGGCGACCTGGGCAGAGCGGCCCGATCGATGGTGGGGGTCGGCGTAGTCTGTATTTGGCTGTGCGTCGCAACTTCTTGATACCGATGATGACGACCTTTGATTCACCGACCCCTTTCAGCAGCATGGGGCGCCGCAATGTTTCGAATGTTCCTGGGCAGTCGTTGATGCTGCTGAATGACCCGATGGTGCACGAACTGGCCAAAAGGTGGTCGGAACAACTGTTGTTGGAACAATTATCCGATCGCCAACGATGGGAGAAGATGGCGACGGTGGCTTTGACCCGGCCACCAACGGAGGCTGAGACGGCGGCGGTGCTTCGGTTCCTGGAATCGCAGCGGAAAGCGGGCGACGTGGACGAAAAAGATCTATGGCAACAGGTCGCTCACGTCCTATTCAACACGAAAGGAACCCTCTTCCGCTTCTGATCGATTCCTGATCTCGCCTTCGTCAGAGCCATCTTGCTTTCCCTCGTGCCCGTACTC
>JBJSWM010000324.1:0-12946 GCA_046085865.1 Pirellulaceae bacterium | reverse complement strand
GGTGTAGCCACCGCTGCCAAGCGGTGGAAATGGACTCTCCAAAAGCGTGAACGATCCATCATCTGGCGATGGTGGCTACGGTGAGCTTTTGAAATGGAGTCTCTAATCGCGTGAACGATCCACCATCTGGCGATGGTGGCTACGGTGAGTTTTAGAAATGGAATCTCCAAGCGCGTGAACGATCCACCATCTGGCGATGGTGGCTACGACGGGCGCTGTCTCATCGCGATGTCGCTTCAACTTCCGTTACTGCGATCGGTGGCACCAACTCGCGTGGGGCGATGCGTTCGACGGAAAACTGTGGGGGTCTCGGGTCGTACGGCTCGGGATCGCTCGGGTTGCGACGGTGAATTTCCTCCAGCAAGCTTCCAATGCGATAACGCAATTGCTCTAGATCCCTGCCGGACTGCGGGGAGTAGACCTGCTGGCCAGCATCTTCCTCATTCTTCTTCCTCAGTTGGCCGGACCATTGGGGCTGGTTGCGGATCCACTCCCGCAGGCCGTAGGAGTCGACTCGGGCCACTTGAGCGTAGCGATTGAGATACTCGACCAGTTGCTGACCTGCGCGGAAGGACTTCAGACGCACGCTAGGCACCGGGCCTTCCTTGGTTGGGTAGAAGACGGAAAGTTCGTCGGCCGCTTCCCAAGATTTTGGAGTGCCGATGGTTTGCCAGGGGACCACCCCATCGGCTCCTTGAGCCCAAGCATCGATTGACCAAGCTGCAACCGTCGCGTAGGGAGTGTGAAGGGGGTTGGCGCCACCATACATGTAGGCCATCGTGCCGAAATTCTTCTTTCTCGCTCGTGCGCGATCGCGGTACTCGCGCAGGTTCCCATTGACGACATCGACACTGGTGACCCCATCCAGAAGGTCGCGTTGCCACTGGGGGCGGGAGATATCGGCGCGGTAGGTCATTCTCGCTGGTCCTGCATCAGCGACGGCCCGCCAGTATTCGATTCCGAATCGACGCAGGGCCCAGAAGTCTTGCGTGTTGACCGGTTCGTCGAAAATCCAATAGGCGCTGCTTTGGTTCCCCTTGGGCCCGCGATGGTACACCTTGTTGTTCAGATAGAACTCGAACATCGTCTCCTTCCACCCCTTCTCGCTTAGATGGCGCGCGAATCGGTTCGCTGCATCGCGGAACTGTTCCCAGTACGCTTCCGGATAGGCATGCTCGATCCAGTATCCTCCTTGAAAGAACTTGTCCTGCTGCATCGGCCAGTTCTCATTGAGCGGCAGGTAGAAGGCATCGACGGGAACCCCTGGTCGGCGTTGGTCCAGGAAGGCAGAGCCATCCAGGAGTGGACCAAAGCGCGCGTCCCAGTCGGACCAGTTCCATGAATCATCTGGAAGCTGTTTGGGTCGCGCCGCCTCTGCGACGCGCCCATTCCAGCTGTACATGAGCCGATTGAGGCAAGTTCGGTGACGGTGGGCCAGTCGGTAGTAGGCCATCTCGTGATCGGGAAGTCCGTAGCAGTTCATCTGCGGGATGAAGGTGAGTCGATCCGGGAGTTGCCAGGACCAGACCTGAATCGGCAGTTCGATCTTGTTGCCCGCCACCTCGATCCGAGGTTTCGCGATTGCCTCGCCGAAATTCCGAGGGATGTAGATCTCCAGGAGGCATTTTTGAGAGCCGGTTACCGAGGGGATCGCCGAAGCAGGAAAACCGATCGGGATCAGCGGGTCGTGGTGGCCTTGAATGGTTGGAGCGTCAAACAATTCGCACTCGACGCCACCATCATCCAGGAGACGGACCTCTTCTGCTTTGGCATCGATCCAGAAACAGAGCGCCTCTCCCTTGGCCGCTGCCATCATGTGGGGTTCCAATGGATGGCCGTACAGCGACTGGATCGGAAGATTCTCGGGCAGCTTCCAGGAAGGAGCTGGGACTTCGGCAATGGCGATGCTGGCGACGGCTGGAATTTGGGGAGAGGGGGAAGGACTGGACGGAGGCTGGCTAGGTGAATTCCTTCGGAACCAGACGGTGAAATAGGGCGCGTGCCGCTGGTTGCGCTGACGACTGGAGAAAAATCGGTTGGGCATCAGCTGGAACTCAAATCGATCTCCCTCCAGGCGGTATTGGCTGCCGACGTCATCGACCACCAGGAAGCCATGAGACTGGCCGTCGATTCGGGACTGCATGACCTTTGCTGCCACAGGGATGGTTTGCCATCCGTCGCTGGTGCGCTTGGTGGCGTCGGCAAAACCCCAGATCGTGCCAGCTTGGCCCAACGCCGCATCCGTCAAGTCGCCACCTCCATCGGCGCCCCAACGCTGTTTGCCGCGATCGGCCCAGACAAAGCTGCAGCCTGGTCCACCCACCGCGTAACTCTCCCCCGCCCCCTCTTCCCAGGGTACCGCGACGGTCGATAGCGTCACGCGACCCAGCGTTTCTTCCCCTTCGGCATGCAGATGAAGCTGGGCAGCGATCACCTCACAGCCGACCAGCGGTGTCGGGTCGATATCGACCAGCGACATCTCCTCAATCCCTTTCAGCTTGATCCTCGGGGAGCCGCCGTTGTTCCCTTGCCTTTCGGCGGGATAGGCCGACACCCAGCTGTCGCGGACCACCGGCAATCGAATCGACTCCAGACCCTCAAGCTGCCTCCCCGCCGCAGAGCCTGACTTGGCGTCGGCCGGCTCCTGTGCGGTGGATGGACCCTGGGTGGACCATGCGGCTGGAAAGGCAAGGGCCAAGGCCAGGCAGAGCCTGGGGAGGGAACCATAGCGACGGCGAGCGACTGGGCGATCCATGAAAAAAGGCTCCAAATGCGGGGTGATTGCCGACCGGTTGGCTTGATGCCAAGTGCCAACACAAACCAATCGCTTGGGACAAAAGAAAACGCCCTACCGATCGATTGCATGCCCGAAGCCCGCGAGGGGTGCGGCAAGCCAGTCCAATTGTGGGTGAAATTGCAGGCGGGGTAAGGTGCATCCACTTCTGGGGCGTGACTGGAATGGACCAAGGTCCAGATCGCTACGATCCCGAAGTCCCATGTAGTTTGCCAGACCTCGCAGCGTGGGTAAATGACCGTGACCTCGAACGCCGGTGTCGGGAAGCCGATGGTGCCTTGGTGCGTACCGATTTGTCAAAGGCGGTAAGCTGTGACGCAGGGATGGGAAACGGTCTAGAAGCGACCTACTTTTGGACGAATACCGTTGCAGAAGGCTCGGAAAGCAGCATCCGAGCACCTGGGGGTTTGCGAGTGGGACTCGCCTCGCCTCCTTCAAGGGCCAACCTCTCGACAAGCATGAGGCATTCGTCGCATGAGCCGGCTAACGTGGTTTCAGAAAATCTATTGGCAGCATTTCTCGAAGCCGGTGGAAGAGCGGGCGCTGATGTTGCATTTGCTGCAACATCCGGTGGCGAGCGTTCTGGAGATAGGGATCGGCAGCGGTGAAAGGCTCCGTCGCGTCCTTCCCGTCCTAAAGGCTCCAGCCGGTGTTTTGCAGATTCGGTATGTTGGAGTCGATCTTTTTGAGGCAGCCTAAGAGCATGGCGTAAGGTCGACCGACTACCTCCCACTCAAGTCGGTGCACCGATTGGTCTCCGAACATGGGATGAAAGCCAGCTTGATCCCTGGCACTCCCGAGACGGCGTTGCCCAGAATCGCTCAGACTCTCTCCCCCAGCGATCTGGTGATCATCGACTCAGGCTGGCGGACACCCGAGTTGGCCGAGTGCTTTGCGCAGTGGTTGCCTCGCGTGACCACCCCGGGCGGTGTGTTGTTCGCGCGAACGGGCCGAAGTGAAGAGCTGCGGCAAGTGAAGGTGGAGCGATCTGGGGTCAGTTCGACTAGCAAAGCGGCCTGACCGATCAGGCTCCCTTTCGAGTCGGATGGATCTGAATGTCATCGGATGGCAGCGAGGCAAGTGGAAGAGCCACTGAAGGAGTCTCACCAAGGTCCCCGCGATAGCGCTCGCCTGGAGTCCGCTTCTGTCCCAGCTTCTTCCTGAGGCTACGGTACTGCTGCATGCGATAGACGATGCGCGTTGTCTCATTGGCCAACCGGAAGGGGAAGACAGTCCAGTAGCGCCGGTACCAAGGCAACTTGTAGGGCGTCTGGTAACCGATCGTCGTGCCGAACTGGTGGTCGGTCTGGCCTACCGGCAGGGGAATGACCGCCAAGCTGCGTAGACCCATCGTCCATTCGCGATCGATGGCATGGTCGATCGGAAGAACCATGGGAATCAGGCGTTTGAGGAAGACCTGAGCGGCATGACGCGACAGCAGGTAAGCTCCCGTGCCGCATAACCGCGTGGTGCATACGGCCAGTTGATACGGCCCGAACAGGCTGGCGACCGGCAAGGGATGCGGGTTGTGAAAGCCACACAGACGCAGCAAGTCGAAGTGATCGCTGTACTCCAGAGCCGCATCGACAATCTGCCGTAGATTGCTAGCCGGGCAACTGTCATCTTCGGCGATGATCGCCCAAGGATCTCCCGACTGCAAAAAGCGATGGTAGCAGTCGAGGTGGCTCATGTAGCAACCGACCGCACCCGGATTGGTCCGTTGGCCGTGGATTCGGCGATAACGCGCCTCATCGTATTCCGGAATCGGGAAAGGGAGTTTCTTTCCGACGACAGCCGATACGCGGGAAAAGGATATCCCCGTTCGCTCGTAGTGCGAGCGAACGTACTCCCAACGGTCGACTGCTGAGTCCATGTTGATGATGTAGGTATGCATCGACGTACCATCGCAAATAGGACCGATTCGGGTCAAGAGCATTTGGCCAGCGCCCGTTCCGTTGGTTTCGCATCACCATCGTTAGCATGCAAAAGTATCTGGCGACCAACTGGATGGCTGGTCCGACTCCTCTTTTCCCTTCGCCAGCAAGTTGCTAGCGTCCTTGGTGGATGTCGCTCAAGCGAACTCCCAAGCGGCGTCGCTTCCAATGGCCCAGGACTGTCGCTTAGATGGACGATGCATCGGATGGCGGGATCTGGGGAAATTCGCCAATCGATCTTTGCAGCGGACCGGTGCGACCTTGGTGAAAGGGAACGATTCGATGGAGCAAGGAAGGCCGATGGGCCAGCAGCCGGAACGGATGGCGGTCGCAAGGTGGCTAGCCGAACATGGTCGGGTAGCGGAACTGGTGATCGCATCAACGCTGCGAAGGGTGGGATCGAGCCAACCGGGGGATTTGGAGCGACTGCTAGTGGAGGTCGCAAGACGCATGGCCCATCGGACCAATTGCGACGCATCCATCCCTTCGCTACTGGCTAGCCGAGGTCAGGGGGGTGAGTCGAGTTGGGCCGCATGGCATCTGGCGGTGGTGGTCCGTCGCACGGTGATTCGTGAACTGTTGCCGATGCGACGAGAGGCGTCGTAGCTAAGGCTACCCACTTGGTAGCCACCATCGCCAGATGGTGGATGATCTGTAAGGAGATCGATCGCAGCCCAGTCTGTAGCCACCATCGCCAGAGGGTGGATGATCTCAATGGCGATCGATCGTAGGCATCCACCGCTTGGTGGCGCTGGCTATCGAAATCGCCCGAGGGTGGCTCCATCGGCGCCAGCGGGAAAACACTTCAGCGACATCCCTGGTCACCGCACGCCCTCCGAAGGGGGTTCCTCCTGATGCGGCGGAAGGCTTCTTTTACCAGTGCGGACCAGGTGGGCGATCAGGCTGGTGCACCAAAGGGCCGTGACGGTCCAAAGCAAGATGCGATGGGCGGTGTAAAAGTCGATCGCTTCCCAGTCCCCATCGTCTTGCCAAAGCTGGTCTACCCAGAGGCTTAGTGCGGTCACCATGGATTGCAGCGCAAAAAGTATCCGCGCGATGAATCGTGGTGTGGCGGGGTTGGTAACCAGCAGAGGAAGCAGGTTGGCCAGGAGGCCAATGCCGTTCAGGTAAGGAAGCACCTCAGCGGTAACACTTCCCTGGGTCTCACTTCCCAGAACGCGCCCACCCAGAGGCACCACCACGCCGATGTAGAAGGTCAGGCCTCCAAACCACAGGGGCCAGAGGAATTGATCGAGCCATTGGAGGAGGCGGTCCCGTGAGGATGGTGTGGTCCAACGGCGGGAAGCAGGTTCACTGGTCACGTTGGCTCCCTGGAAAACGGCTTGCGTGAGTTGAGCGAACGATCGGGTGGGGGGCTTGGCGAGTCCGGGGGGGGAGAGCCGACTGGCCCCCTGAGCTAGAGTGAGGGCATTCACTATAATCGGGTCGATGGCCAACGAAAGCGAACCATCGCGATAGGCCGCCAGCGTTGGGTAAGCCGACTGGAGTAGGCAAGCCGGGTCGATGGGCTGGTCGAGGCGACGCAACCAGAAGATTCTTCCCCAAAGGATGCACGATGAAGACAATGGCCGCTTTGGTCAAGCGGGAGTCGAAGCCTGGGCTGTGGCTGGAAGAAGTACCGGTGCCCGAGATCGGAATCAACGACGTACTGATTCGAGTCGACAGGACGGGAATCTGCGGCACCGATCTGCACATCTACAAATGGGACGCGTGGGCGAAGAAGACGATCCCGGTGCCGATGGTGGTGGGGCATGAGTTTGTCGGTGAGGTGGTGGAAGTGGGCGCCAATGTCCACGACTTTTTTCCTGGCGAGATCGTGTCGGGCGAAGGGCACGTAGTCTGCGGCCGCTGCCGAAACTGTTTGGCCGGGCGTCGCCATCTTTGCAAGGCAACCGAAGGGGTCGGAGTCAATCGTCCAGGGGCTTTTGCGGAATACATCGCCCTTCCGATGAGCAACGTTTGGCACCACCATCCAAAGATCGACCTGGATGTGGCGTCGATTTTTGATCCCTTCGGCAACGCGGTCCATACGGCGCTTCGCTTCGATTGCTTGGGGGAAGATGTGTTGATCACCGGCGCTGGCCCGATCGGTGTCATGGCGGCCGCGGTGGTCCGGCACGCCGGCGCTAGGCATGTGGTGGTTACGGATGTCAATCCGATCCGGCTAGAGCTGGCCAGAAGGATGGGGGCAACCGTGGCACTCGATGTATCGGGATCCAAGACGCTCCAGGATCTACAGGCGGAGTTGGGGATGAAGGAGGGGTTTGATGTCGGGTTGGAAATGTCCGGTTCCCCCGCCGCCTTCCAGTCGCTGCTGCAGAATATGTGCCATGGTGGAAGAATCGCCATGCTGGGGATTCCCGCCGAACCGTTTGCCATCGACTGGAATGTGGTCGTCTTCAACATGTTGACCATTCAAGGGATTTACGGTCGAGAGATGTATGAGACGTGGTACAAGATGTCGGTGATGCTGGAAAGCGGCCTGGATATCCGGCCGGTCATCACGCATCGATACCACTACACCGATTTTGAGAAGGGGTTCGAGGTGATGCAGCAAGGTGCCTCGGGCAAGGTGATTCTCTATTGGCGAGGCCATCCATGAACGACCGTTGGCTGGAGCATCTGGAAACTCAGTGCGAGGCGATGAGGCAGGCAGGGACCTACAAGCGGGAGCGGGTCATCGATTCGCCCCAAGGGGTGAGTATTCGATTGCCCGATGGTCGGATCGTACGGAATTTTTGCGCCAACAATTATCTGGGACTGGCCAGCCACCCTCGCATCCTGAAGGCCGCGGGCGACTCGCTAGAGCGTTGGGGCTATGGCTGTGCGTCGGTCCGGTTCATCTGCGGCACACAGGGGATCCACAAGGAGCTGGAGGATGCGATCAGCCAGTTCCTGGGATTGGAGGATACGATCCTTTACAACTCGTGCTGGGATGCCAATGGAGGGCTGTTCGAGACGGTGCTGGGTCCGGAGGATGCGATTTTGTCGGATGAGCTGAATCATGCCAGCATCATCGACGGAATCCGCCTTTGCAAAGCGCAGCGATTTCGATACCGAAACAACGACATGGCCGACCTTCAGACGCAGCTGGAACAGACCAAATCGGCTCGCTTTCGTCTGATCGCCACCGATGGGGTCTTTTCGATGGATGGCTACATCGCCAATCTACCGGAGATCTGCGATCTGGCCGATCGCTACGACGCGATGGTGATGGTCGATGATTCGCACGCGGTTGGCTTCATGGGGGCTCATGGGCGAGGCACCCACGAGCTGTGTGGGGTGGTCGATCGAATCGATATCCTCACCGGGACCTTGGGCAAGGCGCTGGGAGGAGCCAGTGGTGGCTACACCAGTGGACCACGGCAACTGGTCGATCTTTTGCGACAGAAATCGCGCACCTACCTCTTCTCCAATACGGTCGCCCCTCCGGTTGCGGCGGGAGCTTTGGAGGCACTGCGGATGCTGAAGGAATCGACCGAGCTGCGGGATCGGCTGGAGGCAAACACGCGCTACTTTCGGCAAGGGATGCAGCAGCGAGGTTTTTCAATTCTGGAGGGGACCCATCCGATCACCCCAGTGATGCTAGGAGACGCGGCGCTAGCGGGCCGGTACGCGGAGAAGATGTTGGAACTAGGGATTTATGTCGTCGGGTTTTCGTATCCGGTGGTTCCGACTGGCAAGGCGAGAATCCGGACGCAGATTTCGGCGCTCCATTGCCAGGAGGACCTCGACGCCGCCATGGACGCATTCACCGCCACTCGAGAAACGCTGGGAGGCGGCCGGGCCGTTACCCACTAGCGTCAGGAATGACGGCCGGAGGAACCGCATGGGGCGCAGATTCTCTTTTTCTGCTTCCCGTTTTCTACTCCTCTGAGCCCGGCTGGGGTGCCGATATTCCAAGGAGTTTCTTTCGCGAATCACCTTGGCAGTGCAGCTGCCCTGGTGAAGAATCGATGAAGGGGCTGGACGGTCGCATCCGATCGATCGACGATCACGATCGAGACGAATGGGGCTGGATGCCAGAGGACAGCCATCGGATATGCTTTGCGGCCCAGCAGCTTCCAGGCGAGGGAAGATGGTCAATCCAACGGACGATAAGGAGCGAGAGGAAGCTGCCAAGCGGGCGGCGGCGGTCAGCGTATCTCCCTGGACGCTGCTCTGGAGCAGTCCAGGGGAGGCGATCGGTCAATTCTGGCAGGCTTTCTACCTGTGGCGGATCAGTCGACCTTGGATTCGGCTCAAGTGGATGGTCCCGCTGATCCTGCTGCTGCTGGTTTGCATCGGGATGGTCGCCTGGGGAGCTCTGAGGCCCAAAGGGAGCCTCTTGCAGCGGTACGTGGAGCAGGCTGAGTCGGTGGCATCGATGAAGCAGTGGATGAAGAAGGCGGGAGCCGCCAGTCCGGGAGATGTTTCGGTAGGCAGCAGCCAGATGACTGCCCCTCCGTCGCTCGATCAGGAATTCACCCCCGAGCAGATCGCGAAGGCCGAACTGCTCTATCAGCGGGTGGTGCAGATGGATCCCAACCATCCGTCGGCAAACTTTTTTATCGCGCTACGCAGTGTCGCCAATGGCGATCTGGCGCGAGCCCGGTTGATCATGAGCCGTCTGGCATCCGCTTCTGGTGGCGACTTCGCTCCCGCTCACGCCTGGATGGCCGGCGAATATCTGAACGATTTCCGAAATGGCAATCAGGCCGCCAGGGTGAAATTCGCCGAGCATGCCAAGGCGGCTTCCCAGTGGGAACTGGTCAGCCCCGAATTGCTGCTGGTTTATAGCCAGTATCTGGAACAGACAGGGGAGCCGAAGGAGGCGGTGGCGCTGGTCAAGAAAGCCGCCCAACGCGATCCACGACTGCACCTGGCAACCGCCGAATTGGCGATCCGCTGTGGCATGCAGGAAGAGGCTAGGCAGGCTGCCGAAAGGTTGCTGCTGCGATTCCAGGATCGGCTTGGCACCGCGCAGGAACTTCCCCAAGATCGACTCCTTGTCGCTCAATCCCACATGCTGCTGGAGCATGTCCAGCAAGGGATCGACGTCCTGCAGCAGGGCCTAGCCGTCCAGCCCCAGCAGGCGCAGTGGCGACGAGCTCTCTCGGACATCCACCGGTTAGTTTACCGAAGGTCGATCCCCGAAGAGGCTTGGAAAACACCAGCCGATCCCATTGAGTTCCCCCAGCCGGTAGCGATTGGGGATCTGACGGCGCTCGAGGAAGCCGCCCGGATCGATCCGGAAAATCCATCGATCGGCGACGAACTGTCCCAACGCATCTTCCAGCGCTGGGCCCTCTCCCCTGCCCTGGATCAGATCCTCGATGAGCAGCTCCAGAAAGACGTCATCTCCCCAGGAGCTCTGTTGGTCCTTGCCAACCATGCCTATAGGCAGGGGGACGTCGATCAGGCCATCCTCCACTGGGAGCATTGCCTGAAGATCGAACCCAAGACCACCCTGGCGATCAACAACCTCTCGGTGGCGATCAGTCGCAAAGATCCGACCCAGACCGACCGCGCTATTTTGCTGATCGACCAAGCGATCGAGCAGGCGGGGGCCAGCGCCGAATTGCTCGATAGCCGAGGCACCATCCTGCAGATTGCAGGGAGGCACAATGAAGCGATCGGAAGTTTGGAACGAGCGTTGGCTATCTCGCCGGAACGTCAAAACACCCGTCGAAAACTAATTGAATCGTATCGGGTTCAGGGGCTGGAGAGCCTCGCGAAGGCACAAGAATCGCTCTTGGAGTCAGGTTCCAAAGAACCCTAAGGGCCATAGCGCACCGAAAACGCTCGGCCTTCCTCCCGTCGGCATCGGGAAGCTACGTCGCTCTAGGAGCCTTGCGGCTGCCAATAGCCACTCACCGGATCGGTGATTGGTCAGCTTTCGTTGCACTGTGGCAGCACGAACCCGCCGATCTTCCGACGGCAACTCGACTGCCCCCTGCGCCATCCGATGCGCTGGAAGAGGTAGCCGATTTTGGACGCATCGTCATCCCAATCGGTCTCAAAGACGCACCCTGGAGGGCAGTTCTGGTAAGCACCCAGCACCCCCGGTGACTCCAGGTGTCCTCCGATTGATCGCCACCTTTGCCGGTACAAAAGGGGGGTGTCTTTCGGCGGGGTGATCGAAAACACCAGAGCTTTTCGATCGCTCTTTTGGGTGGATTCAGAAAATTGCGACGCTTCATTTGAACGAAGGGAGTTGGGGAACCAGACTGGGAGACGGCACATGGGAGGGTGCATTGGGGGCTGAAGGATCGGCACATGGGGAAAGACGTTGTCAGTGCCGAAAGAGCGGTTAGGGGCCGATGCGAGCCATGCGGGAAGTGAATCAGGCGTACCATCGTGTGCGCAAAGAATTGGCCGACTTGGGATTGTTGCTGGATGGTTGGTATCTAGACCATGTCGAATTGTGGGTGGATGGTCAGAGGAGCACCGGTGAGTCGGGGTATGTGTTTGAGAAGACGGGGCCTTTCCGTCACCAGGGATACCGTCCTGGCGTGATCTACCTGCCCCGCGATCTTCCCTCCAAGGCTCGAACTCCCGGCTGCACCCTGACCGATATCATCCGGCATGAATTCGCTCATGCTTGGCACTACCTGGATAGCTACTTTTTCCGCCAGGGGTGGTTCGAACCGGTGTTTGACGCCTCCTATGGCAATTGCCAGGCGCGGCCGTATCAGCGGTGGAAAAAGAGGCTTTCCGAGAGTCGGAGGTATCGGATCGAGGCGGGGAGATGTCGATCGGAGCAATCGATGGAGCGGGTGCGCTCGCGGTGGTTCCGGGATCACTTCATCACCGATTATGCGGCGACCTGTGCGTGCGAGGATTTTGCTGAAACCTTCATGTTTTTCCTCAAATACCGAAATTCGCTCGATCGCTTCGCCTGCCGACCTGGGGTCTACCGCAAGCTGCGAGCGGTGGAGCGGGCGATCGGTGTCGCCGCGCGGCATCGGCGGTCGATTCCGGCCAAACGGGATAGGATTCGCAGTGCCTGAAGTCCGTTCACGTACCGATTTTTCGGCTACGCCGGCGCCTTTCCCCCTTGGGATAGCGGAGCGATGAAACTGCCCCAGGTTAAGAACAGATTTCCCCAGAGTTCCTGTTTGCTCACAGGAGTTTGACTCCGCTAAAATGAGTGGCGTTCCATTCCACGTTCTACGTGGGTGGATGACCCACCGTGGCCGATTGGGTGCCGAAGGGGTTGGGGCAGAGGGTGTGGCGTGGAAGCGATGGAAGCGAGAGTCCGAGACGGACGTCGCGCCGTGTCATCCCCCCGAATTTGCCTCGAAAACCCCTTCTGCCAGCTCTCGTAAAGGAATGATGAGCGATGGGGGATCTAGGGCAAGGGGATCAGGGGCAGTTGGACGCAAACGTCCTGGTGCTGAATCGTTTTTACATGCCGATCCGAGTGGTCGATGTGCGTCGCGCGATGACGTTGCTCTATCGCAACTGCGCCGAGGTGATCGTCATCGAGGATGGCCAGTACGCCAACTTTGATTTTGAAAGCTGGTGTGAACTGTCGTTGTTGCATGCTCCCGAAAAGCAGCCAGGGGAGGACTATCTGAGGACCCCACGTCAGGAGATTCAGGTACCACGGATCGTTCGCTTGGTGCTTTACGATCGATTGCCCAAATCGGCGGTGCGGTTCAACCGCAAGAACCTTTTTGCGAGGGATGGCCATCAGTGCCAGTATTGCGGTCAGTCGCGACCGATGAGCCAGCTGAGTCTGGACCATGTGATTCCAAGGTCTCAGGGAGGGAGGACGTCCTGGGAGAATGTGGTCTGCAGTTGCACCGCCTGCAATTCCAAGAAGGGGGGGCGCACACCTCAGCAGGCCAACATGAAGCTGCTCAATCAGCCCCATCGGCCACGAACTCAGGTCGGGATGTTGACCGTTTCGGATGATCCGAAGTACGCCAGCTGGAAGGCCTTCTTGCCTTCGACGATCTAGCGCAATCCAAAAAAGGTGTCAGGTACCTTTTTGAGAGAAATTCAACCCAACGGACCGAATAGGCAGCCCTCCCCACTTCGTCGTTCCTCCTCAGCGACCCTCCCTGAGGGAGGGTGAGAAGTCTACCACTGGTTCGCGCATCAAGCCGCGATGTTCGTATGAGTCTTGGTTCAGGATGCTGGCGGTCCTGCAAAATGTCGCGATAGGTAGCTAGCGATTCCGATCGGGTCGTTGTCTCGCTCTCCATGC
>JBJSWM010000323.1:0-2043 GCA_046085865.1 Pirellulaceae bacterium | reverse complement strand
CGATGATTACGCGCCAGGGACAGCGTTCGATTTGGAGTCAATACGCGTCACAGTGACGGATGATGACGGGGGCGCTACGGTCGACGAGTCGACTCAGGTCACGGTAACGACTGTCGCGCCAGATGCGATGTTCATTCCTTTAGAGACATCCGGAGGCGGTTCGTTTCCAGGGGGGCCAGGTGGTGGACCTGGCGCGGTTATTGGCGACAAGCCGGTGACTTTCATCGCATTGATTACTGACCCGGGAGAGGAAGCATTCACCTACTTATGGCAAGCACGAGTCATAGGGACAAGCGATATAGTCCAGTCGGGAGCGGCAGAGACGTTCACGATCATCCCATCTCTTTATAGCGGTACGATTGAAGTGACCTTGACGGTGGATGATGGGGACCTTGGGATCGATACTTACGTTTCGACTCTGCTGTTGGGGAGCGAAAACAACGACGCGTTTCGGCTCACGGTTGATGATTTTGCAGATGACGTCAGCAACCTGACGGTCATCACTTTTGGTGGAAGCGACGTTGTCGACGCGACTAGCCTTCCTTCTGGATTCAACGTCGTACTTGATGGTGGAGAGGGTCAGGATTTCCTATTTGGAGGCGGTGGGAACGATACCTACATCCTTCGTTCGGGGAATGATACAGCGAATGATGCCAGCAGTGCGCCTACCGGAGTCACCGTGGTTGATGAAGGGGACGATCAGTACATTCTCAGCCCCAACAGCGTGCTGACGATTCGTGATACGTCGGGAGCCAATACGCTGAATTTCACGCGCGCCGATATATCGACGGCGGATTTCCCGGACCTTGGGATCACCTTCGATCTGGCGGCGTCCAACAGCAATTACCTGACCAACAAAGATGGAGGATCGGTGATCTATCTGGAGACAGATGTCGCACCGGATTTGGGATTGTCGTCCGATGGCGATCCGAATACGTCGCCACACCTTCTGCGAACTTGGGGGATTTTTGCATCGGTGGTTGGCAGTCAGTTCAACGATACGTTCACGACGAATTCCAATACGACGATCCTGGGCGGAGATGGCAAGGACGAAATTGTTATCGGACCTGGCAGCAGTGGTGCAGGGGCGCTGCGCGGTTATTTCAATGGGGGTGCCGATGCCGACACGTTCATCCTTCGAAGCGGAACGATGGGGGACATCAGTTTCGAGGGAGACTCCGGGATGGATGTCTTCGATATTGAAGGTGGCATCCTGACGGGGATTGATTTTGGAGGGGGAGCTGACGCCGACACGTTCGTCATTCGCGGTGGAAATCTGACCGATATCGACTTTGGCGGTGGAGCCGATGGGGATACCTTTGAGCTACGTGGAACTGTCGTCCTTGGTGACATCAGCTTTGAAGGCGACTCGGGCATGGACGACTTCATCGTCTACGATCGAGTCATGGGGAATATCAACTTCGGTGGTGGTGCGGATGGAGACACCCTGACACTGGTTGGCAGCGCGATTGTCGATTCGATCAGCTTTGAAGGGGATTCGGGTGCCGATACTTTTGTTTTGGATGGAAGGGTCACCGGCAACATCGATTTTGGAGGCGGGGCCGATGGGGATACCTTGACTCTTTCGACTAGTGCCGTTGCAGGCGGCATCAGCTTTGAAGGGGATTCCGGGATGGATATCCTGGAGATCCGAGGCACCGTGACGGGCGGGATTGATTTTGGTGGTGGGGCCGATGCAGATACGTTGCTACTGACGGTGAATGCTTCGGCAGGTGGGATTAGTTTTGAAGGGGACTCCGGGATGGACATCCTGGAGATCCGGGGCACCATCACTGGCGGGATTGATTTTGGTGGAGGCGCCGATGCCGATACGCTGACGCTGCTTGGAACTGTCACCGGCGGGATTGATTTTGGAGGCGGAGCCGACGCGGACACATTGCTTTTGACGGTCAATGCTTCGGCTGGTGGCATCAGTTTTGAGGGAGATTCCGGGATGGACATCCTGGAGATCCGAGGCACCATCACTGGCGGGATTGATTTTGGCGGCGGGGCCGATGCCGACACCTTGGTTCTGACGGCGTC
>JBJSWM010000322.1:0-2110 GCA_046085865.1 Pirellulaceae bacterium | reverse complement strand
TGGTGGCTACCGCAAGCGAGTCAAGATGGTGGATACCGCAAGCGGTTAGATCGTCGACTCTGGCGTTTCTGCTATTCAACGCGAGCCTGTAGCCAGCCATCCTGCGTCTCGATGGAGACAATCCGAAGGTCTGGTGCACCTTCCGGTAGCTGATCGAAGGGATTGATTGGCTTTTCCAGCAGAGGATTGCGGAAGACTTCGTCAAATTTCTCCTGGAGGAAAGCGCGAGTCGTCGTCGCTTCCAACCCTCGGGCTCTGGCACCGAAGAGTTCCACCTTCACATCCCCTTCCCGGACCAATTGCAGCGTATTGTTTTCAACGACAGGGCGGTACGCTGCGGTGATCGCGGCGGGCTGGTCTAGCTTTTGGTCCCCTTTTTTCTGGTTGGTGGTCCGGATTCGAATCTGGATCAATCCATCCTCAAACTCCATTTCCACCGGATGATACGATGCCATCGACATCGACCAAGGCTCTTCCAGCGACTCCTTCTGTAGACGTTCCGATACTTTCCCACCCGCTTGTTGGACGAAGGCGGGTAGGTCGGTGTTTTGGATGATGCGGCCAGCCAGAACGGGATCGAGCAAATTGTGGAGGACTGACTGGTGGACCTGCAAGGTCACTCCGCGCGGTTCGACCACCATCGGGCATGCGTTGGGGGCGGCCAATTGGCCAGGTTGTCGAGCTAGCCAGCGGAGGGCCAAATAATCTTGGCTGGTCCAGCTGGACCGTTTGGGTTTATCGAGCCCCAGGCGGTTGAGCGCTGGTATTTGAAGCGTTCCTAGTCGCTGATTCGCATTGGCCAGCTGCGCCACCAATTGCTCGTGAAACTGATTCCGCAGTCGAGTCTCCAATCGCTGCTCGCCGATCTGGTTGGCTAGGTCCTGTTTCTTGGCAACCTGTCTAGCAGCCAGCTTGCGCACGATCTTTAGGCGATGCTGAATGTCGGTAACATCCGTGTCCAAATCGGCATCGACACTGGCGTCGTTCATCGCCACCAGTCCATGGTCCAACAGTTGTACCGTTTCGGATGCGGCAATCGGTGCGTGTCCCTTGGTGAGGATCGTGACGCCTCGGTTGACCCCTCGATTGTCGCTTTCAAACTGAGCCAAAAGCTGGAGTGCCATCGTCGCATTGCGGCCGTTCGGAATTAGTTTTGGTGTGACCGATCCTTCGGTGATGCTGCTGCCCTGGATGCGCGTTCCGAGGATCACTTCCTGCACCGGACTGGGTTCGGATACCGCTCGCTTCAGTTTTGTCCGAAGAAAATCATCGGAGACCAGGAGTCGAACATTGGGACCGCCAAACATCGACTCAATCTTCCTCACCAACGGTTCCGCTTGATTGGATTCGGTGAGGAATTGCGTCAAGCGACCGATTTCACGTTGCCGCTCCATGTCAGAGCCTTCTGGGGACTTTTGAAGGGCGTCGGCGAGCGGAGCGAGTTGTTTTTGGAGCGTTTCGATCGATTTTTCAGGTTCGCTACCGTACCTGAGTCCACGAGAAAACTGCTGGATTGCATCACGCAGTTTTACGAAAGGTGCATAGTCCAGTCCCTGGTAATTCTGCCGCATCCGGAGTGCGAATTGATCCAAACGAGATGGCGAAGGGGATTCTGATTGAATCTCCTTCAGCAGTTCGTCCCACCGGAGAAATTTTAACCAATCCGCTCCGCGTGGATTGCTTTCCGGGTTCAGATATTGCTGCAGTTGGTAGGCGGCTTGCTGGACTTTTTCCTTTGCTTGATCTGGCTTGGGCAGTCGCTGGAGATCCCAAGCGAAAGGCGGCAACTGGAGGCCACTTGGAATCGAAGAAGTAGATGACAAAGCTGCGGCCGCCTGAACCGCATCGACGGGCTGGTTGCTGGTCGCCAGTGCCGTCACCACACTTCCCGAATCGTTGGTGGGAGCTGGCAGTTGCTGAGCCTGAGAAGGCCCTGCGACAGCCCCTAGAAAAAGCAATCCATGCCAACGAAATCCAACTCGACGGGGGCTACTGTCCCTAGTGCCTGCCATGAGCTACCCTTTCTTCACCAAGCCGCCTGGAAAAGTCTGCAGAATCGCTGCAGTGTACCTGATCGGCAGAGTCGGAACCATCCCGGACCCGATCCACC
>JBJSWM010000321.1:0-1031 GCA_046085865.1 Pirellulaceae bacterium | reverse complement strand
GTCCGCTTGTCACTTTTTCCGTCGCGCGCTTGCTCGGGACGGTCTGACAACATGCCGTACAGCGAAGCGGCATTGGCAGACCGTCCCGAGCAAGCGCGCGACGGAAAAAGTGACAAGCGGACGTTGGCAGGAAATAGCGATGGGAAAGGGACCAAGAGAGGCGCCGTTCAGTCCCATCTGCCCAAGCCGATGGATTCGATCGGAACGGTTGCTCCACAAGTTACCAGCCAGACCGGTCCCCAAAAAAGCCGGTCCAAAACCAACAGCATCTTGGAGGAGCGGCGGGAAGTAGTGAAGTCGCTGCTTCAACTGTCCAAAGGCAAACCAGCGAGAAAGAGTTCAGCGGTTGCAAAAGCCACTTCCCGTGGCATCACTCCTGCTGCAGCCAATCCGTCGGACATGGCTAAAAAACAACCGGATCCCGTACCATCGGCTACCGCGCCGTCAAGCATCGCGCGGACCAACCGTGTCGCGCCCTCAGGCCCTCAAGCCGCAGCCGATTCGGTGAAATCGCATGGAGCCATGCGGCACCCCACATCCGACACCCCCCAACCGCAACGTCCCGGTCGCCTGTCCGTTTCGAAGGGAAGAGGCGCTGCCGCAGCACTCCCAAGGGCTCAAACCAAAGCTGCAGTGAAAGCGAAAAAGAAATTGCTCTCTGTCGCAGCAATTCAAACGACCCCTAATCAGTCTTCAAGCATCCCACACGGCCAGAAGGTGACATGGGCCCAATTGCTGTGGCAGTGGCTGCGTTGGCCCCACAGCCGCTCTCGCTCCTCACGCGACTCGAACGTCAGCAAATGGATCGATGGCCTTTCCAGTCCTCATCGCGATTCATCGAAAAGCGTCTGATCGATCGCCGCGACGCCTTGCTCCTTGCCATGGTCGGTTCCAGCAGGTTTCTTCAAAGGCGATTGCGTTACCTAGCCACCAAGCAGGCAAGCCCCGCAAAACAACTCCACCTGCCGCTTGTTCTGGTCCCTTGTGAAGCGACGAGGAATGCAGCGCGCTCTTGGCAGGACTTGAAGCAG
>JBJSWM010000320.1:0-5214 GCA_046085865.1 Pirellulaceae bacterium | reverse complement strand
CCCAAGAAGACGCGAAGTGAACGGGTCGCGTCACTTCAGACCGGACCAACATCCTGGGATCGCTGGAGGAGCTGGTTGCTGAAGCGGCAGACGTTGCAGCAATTGGCGATCACGTTCTGCGTCTTCGCCCTGCTCTGGGCCTCCACAGGTGCCTGGGATCCTCCATTCCCATATCGCCTTGGGGATGTTCCAGGAAGATCCCTGGTACCTCGGATCTCCTTTCAGCGTCCCGATCTCTTTCGTACTGCGGTAGAAAAGAATCAGAGGCGGCGGGAAGTCCTTTGCGTCTACGAAAACCGCCCGCAGGCTCTGGTGCAATTGCGTGGCGCCATCAAGGATCAAGTGCTTCGCTTGGCCGACACTCAAGATACCGATCTGCTACAAGAAGCGGTTGCTGAGTTCCTTCCGATGGCGGAGGAGGAGCGAAGTGAGCTCAGTGCCGCCGAGCGGCAGGGATTGATCCAAGCACTCCGCGAGGGGATGGCAACACCGGAACAGCGAGTCGGTTTGGATCGCGCTCTGGAGGTAGCGATGCAGCCCATGGAGACGCGGGGCGTTCTGAAGAAATTGGGACATGGACTGGAAGAAGGCAATCAACGCCTGATTCAAGTTCTTGGCAAGGATGGCAAGACCATTGAAGAAAGTATCGACGATCTAAGAACCAGTCATCACATCCCGCTTTTGCTCACGTATCTGCAGGAACAGTTGAAGGCCTGTCTGACGGCACCGTACTCGAATCAACTTGCACAGGCGATTCACCGGTATGCAGTGCCACGCCTCCCGGAAACCTTGGTCTATCGCAATGAGCTGAGCGACGCCGCGAGGAAGTCTGCAGTCGACCAGGTACCGGAGGTGATGGTTTCCTTCCTGCCAGGGGTCACTCCTCTGGCAGCCGCCGAACGGCCTTTGAATTACGAAGATCTCGACCTGTTGCGTCAAGAGCATGCGGAATGGTTGAAGCAAAGCCGAAGCTGGGTGGATCGACTTTTGAGGACCATCGGATTGCTTCTGGTATTCATCGGATCCTTGCTGTTCGTTGGGCTCTGCATCGAATGGTTGGGACTCAAGGCTCGATTCCTGGAATCGGATGAAATGGCAAGGCTCGTGGCCTTCATGTCGATCGCTATCTTGCTGGCGTACGCTGTCTCCAAAGACCCTTGGCGCGCTGAAGTTCTAGTGATTTCTATTGCAGCATTCACCGCCGTCATCGCGTACGGAAGATCTTTGGGTCTGGTTTTGATGATGGTCATCACTCTGCTTGCCACCCTGATCAGTGGGTGGTCGGTCGGTGAATTGGTGGTGCTTTGGGCCGCCGCAGGCGCCATCGTGCTCTTCACCGGCCGCATTCGCAATCGCACTCGTCTGATGGTGGTTGGGCTTTCTGCGGCAGCGGTCGTTTTGTTGGCGACCTTGGCTGCGATGTTGATGGAAGATCAAATCCTGACTGTCTCGTTCTTCAGAGGCTCGCAAAATGCCACAGCAATTTCCTCCCGAGCCGTCTCCTCGTGGATGCCATACTGGATCACTCCCTTGATCCGAAATTCCCTGTTCGCGGCTCTGGCAGGGGCGCTCATGACCGGCCTGTTGCCCTTGGTCGAACGGGCGTTTGAAGCGATGACGGATCTGAGTCTTTTAGAGCTGGGAGATGCCAGCCACCCGATTCTACGCCAGTTGGCTCAAAAAGCCCCTGGCACATACAACCATTCGATCAATGTAGCCGCCTTGGGCGAAGCGGCTGCGGATCATATCGGTGCCAATGGTCTGCTAGTCCGAGTCGGGGCCTATTTCCACGATATAGGCAAGATGTTTCAGCCCCAGTATTTCGTCGAAAATCAGTCCCCTGGCTCCAATCCCCACGATGGGCTGCAACCAGCGATGAGCACTTTGATCATCGTGGCGCATGTGAAAGATGGAGCTGATTTGGCTAGGCAGCACCATTTGCCACAGTCGGTGATCGACTTCATCGAACAGCATCATGGGACCACCTTGGTCGAGTACTTCTATAAACGAGCTGCCAAGCGGCTGAAAGATGCAGGAAGTGACGACGAGGTGTCGGATATCGATTATCGCTACCCTGGTCCTAAACCTCAAACGCGGGAAGCGGCCGTGTTGATGCTTGCCGATGCCGTCGAAAGTGCAGCCAGGACGCTGGTCGAACCGACACCATCCAGGATCCAAGGACTAGTCGATGATCTGGCCAACCGAAGATTGGCCGATGGACAGTTCGACGAGTGCCAATTGACGCTGCATCAATTGGCTGAGATACGGCAAAGCCTCGTCAAGAGCTTGATCGCCATCTACCATGGCCGAATCAAATACCCGACCCAGTCGGGAGGCTCGTCATGAGCACTTCATCGCTGGTGGTTGAGTGGTCCTGGCTGTATGGCGAGCGGGATGTTCGTTGGAGCGACGAAGGAATTTCGGAAATTCTCAGAAAGATCGCCAGAGACGCCGGGTACTTGGAAGGGGAGATTAGTATCGCGATTGTCGACGACCAGACGATGCACCAGCTGAACGCTAGACATTTGCAACATCACTACACCACGGACAGCCTTAGTTTCCTCTTGGGAGACGGAGAGAGACTGGAAGGGGAGCTGATAGCCTGCTGGGATGTCGCAAGGCGAGTTGCTGAGCAGGGGGGATGGGATTCGCATTGGGAACTGCTGCTGTATTTGATCCATGGCATGCTTCATCTCATCGGGCATGATGACCACGACCCAATCGCATTGGAGAAGATGAAGGGTTCCGAGTATCACTACTTAAAAATGGCAGGCTGTCCCGTGGCCCAATTGGAAGTTATGGAACGATTCCAGGAGGCTCACCATGCTGCCATTTCTAAAGACGAAAAGCAGGATCCCCACCGATGACCTCCTCGGAATTTCCTACATGGATGGTATTCGGTGCGTTGCTGTCGCTGATCGGTGGCTTCGGCGCTCAAGTACTGGGAAACTTTTCGGGTAGGTCCCTGGAAACCTTTTGCAGGCTTCGAGGGCGTCGCGATCGCTTCGGAGATATCCTTGACTGGCAGGATGAAGCCGTCGCTGCGGCCCATTATCTGTCCTGGTTTGGTAACGTCCTGCTCATCGGGCTTGGATTCCTTTGGCTTGGCCAGATTTTTCACTGGTTTCAAGAAGATCAGGGCAAGTCGGCCTTCCAGGCTCAGAGATTTCCTATTGTTGTCGCCGTGATCCTAGGCACTTGGATGTTGTTGTTCGTCCCGGACTGGTTGCCTCGCGTTATGTTTCGCGCGGGTGCCACCCGCTTTCTATACTACACTTGGCCTTTCTGGAAACTGATCGCTCGACTCTTCCGGCCCCTGACGACACTGGGGGATTTTTTCCAGTGGATCGGCTCCCGACTCAGCGACCAACCGTTGGATGAAGACTTCGCCGAAGAATCGCTTGAGGATGAAATCCGAACCATCGTTCATGCAGGCGAACGCGAAGGCCTTGTAGGATCTGGCATCCGCGACATGATCCAAGGGGTCATGAACCTCGATGAACGTGAAGTCGCTTCCATCATGACACCCCGCAGCGACATCGATGCGATCGACATCGAACAAGACCCCGCATCGATTCTCGCCAGTGTGGTCGAATCGCGGCGGACCCGAATTCCAATCTATCAAGGGTCTCTCGACAATATCCTTGGCATTCTCTTCGTGAAGGATCTGCTGGGTTCGATCTCGGATTCACATCCGATCGACCGCGACAAGTTGCGGAAATTGTTGCGGGAGGCATGGCGCATCCCGGGAAACCGGCTGATCAATGAGCTGTTGCGGGACTTCCTTCACAAACGCAATCATATGGCCATTGTGGTCGACGAGTACCAACAGACGGTGGGCGTTGTGACCATCGAGGATGCTCTGGAAGAGATCGTTGGAGAGATTGCAGACGAAGCGGATGAAGAGGAAGCCAATCAGATTCTCTATGATGAGACACATGACTGGGTGGAAGCCGAGGGCCGTGTGGCCGTAGCCGAAATCAACAGCAAGCTAGGTTGGAATCTACCGGTGGGAGAGGATTACACCTCGATCGGAGGGCTTCTGATCTCCAGGCTTGGACGAATCCCGGAGGAGGGGCTGGAAGTCATGGTCGACCAGGTCCTGGTCAAGGTCCTCGCTGCCAACCATCGGCAAGTGCGGAGAATGCGTTTGCAGCACTCGCCACCTGACGTTGGTTTGGCACAGGCGTAATAAAAGCTCCCCGAGTGCAGCGAGGCGATGCTGAAGATGGCCTGGACCGTAGCCTCAACCTCGATTGCTGTTTTCCTGGGTTCGGGATTGCTCGCTACCGTCTTAGCACTTCCCATCGCGATCTCGGCGACACGGCTTCAATGCCTTTTCGCTAGATGGCCCGCCGTGGCCCTGCTGGCCTCGATGGCACTGCCGCTGTATGTACAAGCGGCTTGCTGGGAGTCACTGTGGCAGTTCCTCGGTGGTTGGCCGATCAGTCAGACCCGGGCGGCTGCGTCCCGCGTGGTGGGCGTCACTGCGGTCTGTTGGATTCAGGGAGTCGCCGCAGCGCCCTTGGCATTGATTCCCTTGATGGCCAGCCTGCATCGCATCCGAACTTCTCTGGAATCGATCGCCTGGATTGATGTCGGCAGGATGGGCGTTCTCCAGTCGGTCTGGCTGCCGGCACTGATGCCTTCGTTCTTCATCGCCTGGATGCTGTCGGGAAGCTGGGCACTGAGAGAAATGCTAGTTACCAATCTGTACCGAGTCCCAACCTGGAGCGAAGGGATTCACATGGATGTCATCAGTGGCACTGCCCCCTGGGGATCCATCGCCCTGTCATTGACGCCGATGCTGATTTTGGGATCGATCGCGTACCGGGCTGTGGGATGGGGTAGAGCGAAAGAGTTCTTGTCGGCCACTGAAGCGAAGCCGATGCTGCGTCTCAGTGATCCGCTCCTGAAATCGATCCTCTGGGCTGCTTGGCTTTCTGTCTCGCTGGTACTTGGCGTACCCATCATCGCGCTATCCCTGCGCGCAGGCTGGAAGGTGGATGCCGACGGATCGGGTCAGTTCTCCCTTGACAGGCTGGTCGAATCCTGCGGAAGCCTATCTGATTTTCGTCCCGAATTGCACTGGTCCTTTCTTCTTGCTAGCAGCGCGGTCCTCGCCTCGTTGCTTCTCGCGGTTGGCCTTCTTTGGTGTAGTGGGTTGAAGGGAAAGAATGATGGCTGGCTTGCGGCATCAAGCGCTGCTCTGCT
>JBJSWM010000319.1:0-4292 GCA_046085865.1 Pirellulaceae bacterium | reverse complement strand
CCCCCGCCCGCATTGATATTGGTCCGAAGGCCGGGTTAGGAGCAAGCCAACAGTTGCGTTTAACAACCAACCAAAACATGGAAACCAACCCCAGCGTAATATCACCCCAAGAACTGCTTGGCTGATCGAGCATTGGCCTGAAGCTTGGCTGGCATGCGAAAACCGACTAGGCGCTCGTGCCCTTAGACGACTGAATGATCATCCTGACTGGGATCTGCTGTTGGCCCTGGTCTCCATGGATCAGCGAGGTAGAGGCGGCAATCTCGCGACACCCTCACTGGAGGAAGCGATCCACCAACTTCGGCAACTCCATCTCCAATACGAGGGACAGGACGATCCATGGGAGTCGTAAAGCCATCCAAAGAAGAATTGCCGTGTCACTATTTTCTTCTGATCTATGAAGTGCCGGAGAACTACGCTGAGGCCCGAGTCGCCTATCGCTCGGAGCACCTGGAGTTGGCGAAGCGATTCGAAGCCTCTGGACTTCTTCTTGGTGGAGCGGCCGGAGATCCGATCGAGCAGGCGGTGCTGCTGTTTCGGAGCCCAGGGCCGGAAGTCGCGCAGGAGTTTGCTTCTCAAGACCCCTACGTACGGCATGGAGTGGTTCGCGCCTGGAAGGTGCTGAGGTGGAATGTCGTGGCAGGCCAGTGGCTTCCCAACATTCGCTGAGCGGCCGGGCAATCACGAATACCTCATCCCCCTCCGGATTGGTTGCCCATGGAGGGCAACGGTGGCACCATTCGCAGGCCAACCAAAATTTATCGTTCCAAAATCGCAGTCACCGGAAAGTGATCCGAGGGGGTTCTCCCCTCCGAATCGGCGGTGCGATCAATCGAGGACTCGAACACCTTCCAACGAGAGGAGACAGCGATCCAGTCGATCCGTTCTCCAGTGCTGTTAGCGAGCTGAAAACCGGAGAAAGTACCCTCGCGATCACCTAGCTGGGGATGAGCCGCTCGGAAGGTGTCGCGCAAGAGGTTGGGCTTTCCCGAAGATGACTCTGGATGAAAAAGGGCTCTGTAGGGTTCACTCTCCTCCCCCGCATTGAAATCGCCAGTCACCACGACATCAAACCGCTGCGACGGCGATTTCTTGCTGCGATCCAAAACCCAGCGGGCCAGCAGCCGAGCCGATTCCAGCCGTGCCCTGGGGCCGCGATGATCGAAGTGGACGTTGATCCAAAGGAGATCAGCAGCATCTTCGCGTTGCACTTCCTTTAGCTGCACCCAAGTGGCGATGCGCGGCAGTGCTGCGTCCCAGCCTCGACTCGCAACTTGCTCTGGTGTCTCACTGAGCCAAAAGGTGCCGCGATCGATGCATCGCCATCGATTCGCTTTCCAGAAGACGGAAGCCATCTCCCCCTGCCGGTCCCCATCATCTCGGCCAACACCATACGACTCGTAACCTGTCAATTGCTCCAGAAGATATTCTTGCTGCGAAGCCAGTGTTTCCTGAGTCCCCAACAGGTCGGGACCAAACCGCTCGATCAACCCAACCAGTTTCCCTTTGCGAAGATTCCAGTGGTTCGGTCCGTCTGCGGCCGTCCCATAGCGGATGTTGTAGCTCATGACTCGCACCGGCTCCGCTGATTTCCCCTGATTCGCAGGAAGGACCAAGATGCCCAACATGCAGACAAGCAGCATATGGAGAGCGGATAGGATGCAATCGGCCGTTGGCGGAAAACGCTTCATTCGACCATTCATTGGATCCTCCGTTCGCAGCGAGAAAATCGAGTCATCTTCCACGAGGCAGCTCGTGCTACGTGGCGCGGATATGCAAGTGTAAGCGAATTCCGATTGACGCGGCACGCTGCGCATTAGCTGACTTAATGAATGCGGCAATAGGAACCGATTTCGCTGATGCAAGAGAGTCAGCCGAGGGCAGGCGGCTGGGGTGGCTGTCTTCCTGAGAAGGAAAAGCTCCCGTAAAATGCGTGTTTGGTTGGGGGATGGCGGAAGAAAGTGTCACCAAGAAGGCCAAACGCATCGTGAAACGGATGTTCAATTTTTCGGCTGGCCCAGCGGTCATGCCGGTTCCGGTGTTGGAGCAGATTCGCGACGAGATGCTGTGCTTGCCGGGGGTCGGGGCTTCGGTGATGGAAATCTCACATCGCAGCGATCCGTTCCTTGCGATTCAGGAGGAGGCCAAGCAGCGGCTGATTGGGTTGCTGGCAGTCCCTCAGTCGCACGAGGTACTTTTTCTGCAGGGTGGATCGCGACTGCAGTTTTCCATGATTCCGATGAATCTGCTGCGAGGCCAAAGCTTGGCGGCCAAGTATCTGGTGACGGGCACCTGGGGGAAGTCGGCCTATGAGGAAGCGATCAAGGAAGGGCCAGTCGACCTAGTATGGGATGGGAAAGCGACCAATTACGATCGCTTGCCGGAGCCATCGATCTGGGACACCATCGGATCGGGCAGCTACCTGCATGTGACCAGCAACGAAACGATTCAGGGAGTGCAGTTCCAGGAACTTCCCGGCATGCCGTCCTGCCCGTTGGTCTGCGATAGTTCATCGGACTTCCTCCACCGGCCCGTTGATATCAGCCGCTATGGGATTCTTTATGCCTGCGCACAAAAGAACGCCGGACCTGCTGGGGTCACCATCGTGGTGATCGAAAAAGGGCTGTTGCAGCGGTCGCAGAAAGATCTCCCGGGCTATCTTTCCTTCCGCAACCACGCCGAAAACGATTCGATGTGGAATACACCACCCACCTTTGCCATTTATGCTTTGGGACTTGTGGCCAAATGGCTGGAGGAAACCGTGGGTGGGCTGGATGCGATGCTGGCGCGAAATCAGAGAAAGGCTGAGCGACTTTACGATGTCGTTGATCGCTTTCCACAGCTCTATCAAGGCCATGCTCAGACGTCGTGCCGATCGCTGATGAACGTCACTTTTCGCCTTCCTTCTCCCGAAGTCGAAAAGGCATTTCTCAAAGGGGCTCAAGACGCAATGCTTGACGGGCTCAAAGGGCACCGAAGCGTTGGGGGTATACGAGCCAGTATCTACAATGCGATGCCCGAAGAGGGAGTCGAAACGCTGGCTAGCTACATGGAGCAATTCGCTGCCCATCACGGTTAGCACCCAGGCGACATACTTTTTTACTTTCCTCTCACGAAGGTTCTGCCATGGCCAAACATCGCATTCTGGTGCTCGACCCAATCGCAAGCGAGGGAATCGAGCTTTTGGAGGCTCTCCCCGACTTCGAATACGAAACTCGGTTGGGTCTCAAAGGCGATGCACTCCGAGCCAGTCTTGCAGAGTTCGATGGTGCGATCGTTCGCAGTGGTGTGAAGATCACGGCAGAGTCTTTGGAAGGAAATCGGCGACTTCGCGCGATTGTAAGGGCGGGGGTAGGTACCGACAACATCGACAAGAATGCAGCGACGCGTCTTGGCATCGTGGTCATGAATACCCCAGCGGGAAACACCGTCAGCACGGCGGAGCACACCTTCGCCATGATGCTGGCGCAATCCCGCTCCATCGCCCCAGCAAACCAAAGCCTTGTGGAAGGGAAGTGGGATCGCAAGTCGTTCATGGGAACCCAACTGGCCGACAAGACACTGGGGATTATCGGGATGTGAAGAATCGGGCGCGAGGTAGCAGTTCGGGCCCAAGCATTTCAGATGAGAGTCCTTGCGTTTGATCCATTTTTGACCGACGAACAGGCGGCGAAGCTGGGGGTAGAGCGGGTGGCAACGGTTCCCGAGATCTTGCCTAGGGCAGATTATCTTACGGTCCACACGCCGCTGACTAGCGAGACAAAATACTTGATCGGCCGCAAGGAACTGCCACTCTTGAAGAAGGGTGTCCGATTGATCAACTGCGCCCGCGGCGGGATCTACGAGGAGGAGGCGTTGATCGAAGGGCTCAAGAGCGGCCAGATCGGAGGCGTTGCCCTCGATGTTTTCGAAGAAGAACCTTGTGCCAACAGCCCTCTTTTCGGCATGCCTAACGTCGTCTGCACCCCCCACTTGGGCGCTAGTACGGAAGAGGCTCAAACGCAGGTCGCCATCGAAGGAATCCAGCTGCTCATTCAATTCTTCCAGAAGGGAGAAATCCGTCACGCAGTGAATGTCGCATCGCTGGATGCCAAGACGATCGATGGACTGCGGGGGTTCCTGGATGCCTCGCACCGACTTGGCCTTTTCCTTGCCCAATGGCACGGTGGCTCAGTCGACTCCTGCCGATTGACCTACCGAGGAGAAGTCGCCGATCGGGAAACCCAACTGCTGACTGCAGCGTTTTGTGCGGGGCTGCTGGAACGAGCACTGGAGGAGGATGTCAATATCGT
>JBJSWM010000318.1:0-3905 GCA_046085865.1 Pirellulaceae bacterium | reverse complement strand
CTGGCCTGCTTCGTAGCTTTGAGCTCAATGGGCGAGCGCTCTACGAGCATGACTACGGGTATCCGCCACACGATCACCTGCATTGCCAGCAGTGTCAGGGGCTGATCGAGTTTCACAATGAGGAGCTCAAGCGTTTGATTGCCGAGGTGGCAAGGCAGCATCGTTTCCGCGCGGTGGGGCATCGATTGGTGGTCGAAGGACTTTGCGACGAGTGCCTCAAGAAGCGGGCTCGCAGCCGGCGCCAGCAGGATCGTGTCTAGTTCTTCATTGGGGATTTGCGGAGCGAGCGGTCTTATTGTGGGCTACCCCACCGCTTGGTTTGTTAGTCGATCGCACGAGCGGGGAAGGCGTGGGGGTGGTTGCGATGCATCCACAGTCCTAGGCCTGGGTCTTGAATGAAAAAGAACGGCTTGCCGTCGGTCGATTCATTCCAGCCCCCTTGAATCTGCCCGACGCGGTACTTGCGTGTCATCGCCTCCACGTTCCCCGCTCGGTAGCCAACCGACTGCAGTTCTTCGGCTGCGATGGCGTTGGAGCAATAGAGCACCTCAAAGCGATCTTCGGTCGATCCGTGGATGAGGTGGGCTGGGACCGAAAGGTTCTCTCTCAGTTCCGGGTTCTGGGCGACCATGTCGATCACCTGGGGCGTGGTTCGATAGCCACTGGAGCGGATCAGACGATCGTTGAGCGGGTCTTCGCCGAAGCGTTCGACCCCAGGAGCGATGACCACCAGTTGGCCTCCGTCGCGAATCGCCATCCGCGTTCGGTAGATCGCTTTGTTGGCGAGCCAAGTGGTGTTGTATTTCGCTGGGTCCATGGAGACAACGATCGTCTCGGCGGCTTGGGCGATCTGGAAGCAATTGACCTGCGCAGCCAATTCGCAGGCGCGCCAGAAGACGTCGTGGTCGTCGCCAAAGAATAGACCGCGGGTGGCTTGTGAGCCGTCGGGGAAAGATTCCACGACCGTCAGTCCATAAACGATCGGCAGGTGGGATGCGTAAAGTTCTGAGGCGCGGTTCAGGATTCGCCGAAGTGGCGTGTCGCCGCGGCCCATGATCCGCTCCATCCCGTAAAGCGCACTCAGATAGTGGCTGGCATGGATCCCGCCCGACCCACCGACTCCGACAAAAAGATTTTTGTTGTAGTTGGCCATGCCGATGACTTCATGCGGCACCACCTGCCCCAGCGAGAGGATCAGGTCGTGTCGCCCTTCCACCACCAATCGATTGACTTCCGCCGGCCATGGCTCGGCAAAACACCCCTCCGTTGTCTGTTCAACATAGGAGGCATCGACCAGTCCCAAACGCACCACATCGTTACGCCAACGATGGATACGGAAGAGATCCTGGGGGATGCCTGGAAACATTTTTTCCAGTCTTCCCGGCGACATCGGCTCGTGTGTCCCAAGAGCCGGCATGATATCGACCAGTTGCTTGGGGGCCAGTTCGTGAAGCGCGACAGTCAATTCCCCTGCCCGGCTGGCTGACCTCGTGTGGTCCGGGGGGATTGCTAGGATGCGGCTGGGATTTCCCTTCAAGGCGAGGATCGCCTCGATCGCCTCCCGAAAATCTTCCATCGAAAGTCGGCAGTCCAGTCCCGAGCGTTCCCAAAGGATTGGCATGTTCAGTTCTCAGCAAAAGGCACTTGGGCAAAGAGAGATCAGCGAACCCTGTCGCCGGGAATCGTCCGTTTGTGCCAGAACGGATTTACCAGAACGGATGTATCAGGACGATTGTGCCAGAAACCGGGTCCTGGATCGACCCCTGAGCTGGTGGTTTTCAAGAGGACTCGCCTGGTCTGTTCACCCCATTACAATGGACTACTGGATCGTTCGCGGGAGCATTCCAACTGGGAAGAAAACTCTTTCCCGATGGAAGTCAGCGCGATCGATCCCCCCGCCCTGGTGCACAGGCACCCTTCCCAAACAGCTTGGCAGGCGATGGCGATCCCTTGGCCTGCATCCAATATCGACTCACAACAGAAGGACTGCATGCATGGTCTTTGAAGTACCCCCGGTGGTTTGCTTCTTGGGACGCCGATGGCTAGGAGCGATCTTCGTCGGTGCGATCCTGTGGTCGGGAGGTGGCTGGCCGGTGACTCTTGGGCTACCGGTAGCCCAAAGGCTGTTCGGGCAGGAACCGGAGACGGGGAAAAGGGAAGAGGCCAAGCCAACTGAGGATTTGGAGAGGCGGTTCCTCACCGGCATTCGCCAGTTGACGTTTGAGGGGAAACGGAGCGGCGAGGGGTACTATGCTGCGGACGGCAAGCAGATGGTTTTCCAGAGCGAACGGGAGGCAGACAACCCGTTTTATCAGATCTACTGGATGGACATGGAAACTGGGGACAGCCAGCGCGTCTCCCCCGGTTATGGCAAAACCACCTGCGCCTGGATTCACCCCACTGGCGAGACTGTTCTTTTTGCATCGACGCAGTTCGATCCCGATGCACGCAAGAAGATGGAAGAGGAGCTCGCGTTCCGTGCCTCGGGGCAGACCCGCCGTTATGCATGGGACTACGACGCGACGTATGATTTGGTGGAGTGGGATCGATCGACCGGGCAGTATCGCCGTTTGACCGACGCGATGGGGTACGATGCCGAAGCTTCCTATTCGCCCGATGGTCAGTGGATCGTTTTTGCATCGAATCGCGGTGCGTATTCTGGGGAATTGTCCGAGTCGCAGAAGCAACTGTTCGAACAGGATCCGGCCAGCGCGGTTGACCTCTACTTGATGCGCCGCGACGGGACTCAGGTCAAGCGACTGACCGAAGTTTCCGGCTACGACGGAGGCCCCTTTTTCTCTCCAGATGGAAAGCGGATTTGCTGGCGCCGATTCTCCGAGAATGGAGCGACGGCGGAGATTTTTACCATGGGGATCGATGGATCGGATGTGCGCGCTTTGACCAAACTGGGGGCGATGAGCTGGGCACCGTTTTATCATCCCAGCGGAGACTATTTGATTTTCGCGTCGAACCTGGAGGGATTCAGCAACTTCGAACTCTATTTGGTTGATGCCAAAGGGGAGAAGACCCCCGTTCGCGTGACGACCACCGAAGGCTTTGATGGCCTTCCTGTCTTTTCTCCTGACGGTCATCATTTGACTTGGACCAGCAATCGAACCGCAAGTAAATCGTCGCAGCTTTTCACCGCGACCTGGGATCACCTGAGAGCCCGTCAGGCATTAGAAATCGACTCAAACGACACCGACGTCGCTCTCGTCGAGAGCTCGATGGAATCGGATCGAATTGCCGGTGGCGAGGCAGCACGAGCGACTGCGGCGGACTTCACTGCTGCCGACATCGGGCGGCATGTCGATTATCTATGCCGTCCCGAACTGGGCGGACGACTGACCGGGACTCCCGGGGAGGCGAAAGCCACTGCTTATGTCGCGTCGTACCTGGAGGGGCTGGGTTTGGAGCCGGCCGGGGTGGACGGAAACTGGTATCAGTCGTTTCCTTTCACCGCCGGGGTGACGCTGGGCGAGGCGAACCGGTTGACCTGGGGAGAAACCACATGGAAGCTCAATGACGAATGGCGACCGGTATCGTTCAGTCGGCAGGGCGAAGTGGCCAATGCTCCGGTGGTCTTTGCGGGATATGGAATCGTCGCACCTGAGGACGAGGGGCAGCCCGGCTATGACTCTTATGTGCATCTGGATGTTGAAGGGAAGTGGGTGATCGTCTATCGACAGATGCCGATGGACGTCACGCCGGAGCGGCGGCAGCACCTCGCACGATACTCTGGTCTTCGATACAAAGCGATGGCCGCGAGGGATCGCGGGGCGGTGGGGCTGATCGTCGTCAGCGGGCCGACCAGCGGTATTCGGGAACCTCTTGTGCCATTGCAAATGGATGGAACGCTTGCCGGATCGAGTCTAGCGGTCGTCAGCGTCAGCGACAGCGTCGCG
>JBJSWM010000317.1:0-2985 GCA_046085865.1 Pirellulaceae bacterium | reverse complement strand
CGGTTCAGTGCATCACAGTTTGAGACTTAATCGAACTGTCGGCGGAAGGAAGAACGGGAAAGATTTAACCGTCGAACCGCTGGAAGAGAGACGGCTTCTTGCATCGCTGCTGGGTAGTGGCGCAGTCTTGCTTGGTGACTTGGCTCCTGGAAGCGATAGCAGTGCGATAAAAAGCGTTGCGACGGTGGGGGATAAGACTTTTTTTGTAAGAAATTACACGGAGCTTTGGACGACGCAGGGCAAGCCTGATGACCCCAGGTTGCTGGCAGACTTTAGAGAAGAGGGTGGTAGTGCTTGGGTAAGTGACTTGACTGAGCACGCTAACAAGCTTGTTTTTCGCGTCGAGACGGATGAGAGTGGGGAGGCTGATCGCGAAGAGTATCTTTTCTACGATCCTCATACGGAAGAGATGCACGCTTGGATGACTTTGAATTCGACTCAGGAATCAGGGTATAGCTTTCCCAATTTCTTTCTTTCGAAAGGAAATGACCTTTTTTTCTCCATCTACGATGACCAGACGGGAAGCGAATTATGGAAGGCGAACGGCGATCTGTCGACGGTGGCACGTTTGAAGTCGTTCGGTGCAGACGCTTATGTGGAAGCAATCCGAGGGGTTGGTTCGCAGGTATTTATCAGCGGTTACGACATGGAAGTATGGTCTTCCGATGGAACGGAGGAAGGCACCAAGCAAATCCGCGACGTCACGCCGGCAATCGTCCATCCATTCGAATATTCCGGAGTGGGCGACCTCGCATATGGGCAGATGAGCTCCCTGGCTACAGCAGATTTTGACAGCGATGGCGCGTTGGATTACGCAGTGCCTGGCGAGATCCTTTTTGGGGATGGTCAAGGTGGAGTCTTGCGCCGATTATCGTATGGCGATTTCGACCTCAGCTACAGTTACACCAATTCCTTCGGTATTCAGGTGATCGACATCGATCTGGACGGCGACCAGGATGTCGCGGTGGCGTTGACTGGCACGACGGAACAATTGCAGGTGTACCTGAATGATGGGGTCGGCCAACTGGTACTGGAACTCCATTGGGACATGCCAGACATTTCCCGAGCGATGGCGATCGGGCCGATGGATGATATCGACGGTGATGACCTACTGGTGGCTGCTGGAAACACCATTTATCGGCTAAGTTCGGGAAATGCCATTGCATTGGAAGAGGTCGCAGTCGCGACGCAGCAAATCTTGATCAACCAATTGCAGGCGAAAGACCTGGACGGCGATGGACGACTCGATCTGGTCGTCTCCGATTCGGATCCTCAGTGGTGGACCCAAAGTCGATCGCTCATCACGGTTTTGAAACAGACTCCTTCTGGCACATTTGATGAGCAGGCAAGGTCGTTTATTTCGACTGATTTCAATCTGATGGTCAATCAGTTGGCTGTAGCCGACTGGAATGCAGATGGTCTGGAAGACATCGTTTTTGGGCAGTTAGGCAACAGCTATTACTATAACAGCTCAGCGACCACACGATTCGGTGTGATTCTCCAGAGTTCGACCGGTTTCGATGGGCCAGTCATGTGGAATAGCTTACCTGGCGGACTGGCTGAATTAGAGGTGCTTCCTTCTGCGGGTGAGTCACAGGGATTCGTGCTGGTAGGAGTGAGAAATCCTCATCAATGGTTCCTTTATCCCATGGCTCAGAATCTGCCCAGCGATGCAGAGCCGATCGCCATTGCGATGGATCAGCCAGCCAGTAGCATTGCAACAGGCGACTTGAATGGCGATGGCCTGACCGACTTTGCCATAGGAGATGGCAACAGTAGCATCATCACCTACACCAATTTCGGTGCGGGAAGTTTTGGCATCTATCCATCCAAGCCTCTGACCGGTGAGACGATCAGCTCGGTAGCCTATCGCAATCCGGGAGACACCGAAGACACGATTTTGACATTGAGTCATGTCATGGGTGCTACACAAATCAGCCGGCGTGGCGCTGTGAGCGAAGTGGATGGGGCACCGGCTGGATATATCCCAGAGTTGGTGCTGGCTGGCCAAGCGACAAAGGTTCTTGCTGAATCGCTTCAGGGGAGTCCAGCTAAAGATCTTTTGTTGCTTTTTCCAGATGGACCCTATGTTTCCCTGTTCCAGGATGGCGATTTTCTACAAGATCAACGGATCGCTCTGGGAAGTGGTGCTGAGGACATGGTGACAGGCGATTGGAATGGAGATGGCAGATGGGACTTGGCCGTTACCTATCCAGCAGTGCATCGCGTCGTTGTCTATCAGCAGAATCTGCAGGGATCCTTCACGCCTTCCGTAATCCGGGATCTTCCTGGTGGCGGCTGGCAACTGCTTTCGGTCGATGTGGATAGCGACGGCGATGAAGATTTGTTGACTCCCGATGCATCCGGTAGCAAATTGCACATCATCCCCGCAGTTTCAGGTGGCTTTGGAGCTACCCAGAGCATTGCGATTCCAGGAGGCCCGCAAAGGGTTCAACTGGCCGACATGGATCATGTGGGAATGCTGGATCTCGTTGCGACGACCGCTGATTTTGGGATGATCGTCGCGCTCCGCGATGCGTTTGGGGATGTGTATTCGACTCATCGCGAAGAAATGACTTCCGTTGCTGTCGATCTAGACCTCATCGATATTTCCGGCGATGGTTGGGTCGATGTGATTGTCACTCCCTCCACTGGGACTCAGGCACTGATCTATTACGGTGCGACCTACGGCGAAGTAGGGTATGCGATTCCCCAATGGGTGGGGGTTGGTATGCGACAGGTTGTTGCCGGGGTGGTTGAAGGCGATGCGATCCCAGGGATCTTCATGTTGCTGCAGACACTCCCTGATCAGGGGCTGAATCAGAACACTTTCGGGTTTATGGTCGAAATGCGGCCAGATATTCTCGCAGCGCCGTTGCCCGCTTACACCATGACCATCCCTCGAGATTCTTCAACGGAGAAGGGGTATTTTCTGACGTACAGAGAAGAAGCTGATTACTACTATGGATCCTGGTCGTCTTTCCA
>JBJSWM010000316.1:0-3793 GCA_046085865.1 Pirellulaceae bacterium | reverse complement strand
GGGGAGAGAAGGTCGATTTCCGATGGAAGGTGCCCGAAGTGGTCCACGTCCAGGAGATCGGTCCGCAGCTGAACCCCGTCGGCTATGAACTGATTGGTAGTGGCATGACCTTCGACATCCAGCCAGTCGTCGCCAGCATCGCCTCGGAATCGAGTGCGATGAAGGCGGGGCTGCTTCCTGGCGATCAGCTTCAGCAGATCCAATTGCAGCCTAGCGCCAAGCAGCGGGAGGCGATGAAAGAGTGGTTCACCGAGGAGTCGTTCCAGCCTCGAACGCTCGACGCCATGTACAGTCCCATCTGGCTGCATGAATTGCTGCAGATCGTACCGGTCGGGACGCCGGTCAAAGTGCACTACCTGCGCGACCAGACGGTGCGGGAAGCGATGGTGGAGGTCACCGAGGATTCCCGATGGCATTGGACCTCGCGAGGGCTCAATCTGGAACCTGCCAGCAAAATGCACACCTCGCAATCGTGGTCCGAATCGCTCCGCCTGGGTGCCAAGGAAACCTGGAAGCGGATGCTCGGTGTGGTCGACTTTCTGAAGCTGCTAACCACCGGCAAAGTCTCCCGCAAAGCGGTCGGCGGCCCTGGAATGATCTTCTACCAGGCCTCGTCGGCGGCTTCGGAAGGAATCAGTAAGCTGCTGATGTTTTTGACCATGCTGAGCGCCAATCTGGCGGTGCTCAACTTTCTGCCAATCCCTGCACTCGATGGTGGCCACATGGTGTTCCTGCTCGCCGAGTGGATTCGTGGCAAGCCGGTCGATGAACAGTGGCAAGCCAGGCTGACGATTGCCGGGGTGCTCTGCCTGCTGGCGCTCATGGCCTTTGTCATTCTCAACGATGCATCCAATCTCATTCCTCTCCTGGGTCGATAGGTTGGGCTGGGTGCGAGCTGGTCTGGGCCTGAGCGACTGCGACGGGATGGGTGGTGAGGGGGAGGCAAAATGGCGGGAGAAGTTTTTTCAGGGAGTGGCGGAAGGTTCTGGAGTGGCGATAATGAAAGGGCGGAGGTGAGTTGGTGAGCTAGCCAGACTACCCCGCAGGCTTCATTGAACCCACTTCCCACCCTCCCACCCCGTAGTCAATCCATGATGTGTTGCTGGAAGACCCTTCGGGCTGCCACCTTCGGGCTGGTGATCTTTCCATTCTTTTCCACTTGGCTGCAGGGCCAGAATGCCGCCGACCTAACGCTGGCTCGCAACGTACAGGCCATCCTGGCTCGACGGTGCTTCGCCTGCCATGGCCCCGATCATGCGGAAGCGGGGTTGCGACTGGATGATCCTGCTTCGGCGACCGCCTTGCTGGAATCTGGCAGTCGAGCGATCGTTCCAGGCGATCCGTCGACGAGCCATTTATTGGAACGGATCGTATCGGAGGACGAGTCGCTGAGGATGCCACCGGAAGGAAAGCCGCTGGGAGAGCAGGAGCGGCAGTGGATCGCCAAGTGGATTGAGCAGGGAGCGGTCTGGCAGCGGCACTGGGCGTTCGAACCGGTTGGTCGAGTCGAGGTGCCGGCACGGCTACCGGGAAGCCATTCGGATCATCCAATCGATGCCTTTATCGATCAGAAGTTGCAAGATGCAGGTTTGCGGAGAGCGCCCAGAGCGACCAATCCGCAGCTTTTAAGGCGACTCTACCAGGATCTCATCGGATTGCCACCGACGCTGGAGCAGACAGGGGAGTTTGAGTTGCAGGTGGCGGAGCTGGGGTTTGAACGAGCGTATGAGACGGTGGTCGATCGATTGCTTGCCAGCGAGCGGTTTGGGGAGCGATGGGCGAGGCACTGGCTGGATGTCGTGCGTTATGCCGAGACCAACAGCTTTGAACGCGATGGCAGGAAGCCCCATGCATGGCGATATCGGGATTATGTGATTCGGTCGTTCAATGAGGACAAGCCGTACGACCAGTTTCTGGTGGAGCAATTGGCGGGGGATGAGCTTCCCGAGCCGACTCGGGATTCGCTGGTAGCAACAGGTTTTTATCGGCTGGGGATCTGGGACGATGAGCCGGCGGACCGTGAGCTGGCGATGTACGACGGATTGGATGATATCCTGACCACCGTCGGACAGGGGATGCTGGGGCTGACGGTCAATTGCAGTCGCTGTCACGACCATAAGATCGATCCGATCCCGGCGGCGGATTACTACAAGTTGCTTGCCTTCATCCGCAACATCACCCCCAACGGAAATGGGCCCTACACCGAGCGTCCGCTGGTGGCCAGCGAATCCGACCGGCAGTTGTTCCAGCAGCGGGAGAAGGAAATTCGAGAACGAGTCGACCGGCTACAGGGGGAGATCAATCAGCTGGAGAAGGTGCTGCGAGACCAGTTCAGCGCAGCGACATCGCAGGAGGCAGATGTCCAGGATCTAGATGATCTGGAATTTCGATTCTATCGAGACACGTTCGAGAAGCTTCCGGACTTTGATCAGTTGAAGGCGGAAACGGTTGGACCGGTTCCGGCAAGGAAACTGGACATCGGTCTGGCGACCCGGGAAGACCATTTTGGTTTCGTTTTCACTGGCACGTTGATCGTCCCAGAGGATGGCGAGTATATCTTTGCACTCGATTCCGACGACGGATCGAGATTGTCGTTGGATGGCAAGATGCTGATCGAATACGACGGCATCCATGGCGTGGGACGCCCACAGCGCACTTCGGCGACCCTGAAGGCGGGGCGTTATCCCTTCCGTGTCGATTACTTCCAGGGGCGATTTGGCAAAGGTCTCCAGCTCAGTTGGTCCGGACCGGGGTTCAAGCGTCGCAGCTTGTCGGTCGAGGACAAAGCCAAGAATGTCGACCTCAATCAGCTACTGCAATCGGACGATCCAGGAATGCTTGATCCCCAGATCGTCGCGCGCTACAAACAGGTTCGAAAGGAGCTGGAGGAGGCGAAGCGGCAGAGGCCATGGGAAGAGTATGGGCTGTGTGTCAGCGAGTCGGGGACCAATCCGCCCGAGACGTTCATATTGACTCGCGGATTGCCCCAAGCGAAGGGGGACAAGGTTGAACCTGGTGTGCTTTCCATTCTGGGGGGCGAGGTTCCGGCGATTGCTCCTGATCCTCAAAGACAGACTTCCGGTCGCCGTTTGGCCCTGGCCCGATGGATTGCTTCCCCCGCCAACCCACTGACAAGCCGAGTCGTCGTCAATCGACTTTGGCAGCATCATTTTGGTCGAGGCATCGTGCGGTCGGCCAACAATTTTGGGCAGCTTGGAGATCCTCCCACCCATCCGCAATTGCTCGACTGGCTTGCGGGGCAGTTGATCGATCATCAGTGGCGTTTGAAGCCGTTGCATAAGTTGATGGTGATGTCCCAGACCTACCAGCAGAGTTCCCTGTCCAGCGAGGAGGCCAGACGAATCGACCCCGCCAATGACACCTTCAGCCATTTCAACCGGAGACGCTTGAGTGCGGAAGAGCTCAGGGACGGACTGCTGGCCACCAGTGGACAGCTGAACCTCGCGATGTATGGTCCCAGCATTTTTCCGGCGATATCGAAAGAGGTGCTCGCCGGACAATCGGTTCCTGGAGCCGGTTGGGAGCAGTCGAGTGAGAAAGATCGGGCGAGGCGCAGCATCTACATTCACATCAAGCGATCGCTGATGGTGCCGCTGATGGCGAGTTTTGATTTCCCCGAGCCTGATACTAGTTGTGAGGCACGCTTCGTCACCACCCAGCCAGGTCAAGCTCTTGGGATGCTCAATGGAGATTTCCTGAATGAGCAAGCGGAGCGATTGGCTGGGCGGGTGAGCGAGGAAGTCGGGGACGATCCCGCTCAGCAGGTGCGGCG
>JBJSWM010000315.1:0-2258 GCA_046085865.1 Pirellulaceae bacterium | reverse complement strand
CCAGCCGACCACCGCCAGCCATGTGGCATCCACTCCGCCGGCGAATTTGGCGATTCCCTGGCATGCCACCACGGCGGAAAGGGCGATGAGACTTCCCACCGACAGGTCGATTCCGCCAGTCAGGATCACCAGCGTCATCCCGATCGCCACCATCGCGATGACGGTAATTTGATTGGCGACATTGATCAGATTCTCACGCTTCAGAAAACTCGACCCAGATACCTCCTTGGGGACCGCCACCTCGACTCCTTCCCAACCAGGAAGACGCTCCGCCAGTTCGGACACAATCGACCAGCCTCCCGCCTGGGAGCTGCACAGCAGCAAAGGTGTCGGCGCCCCAGCAGGACGCTCCTGAGCGGCTCGCCGAAAATCCGGAGGTCCTCCCAGCACCATCTTCGTCACGCGACTGGCAGGGATCGCACCACGCAAGCGATCGATCAAACGCCGGTCTTCTTCACTGGTGCTGCCCACCAGCCAGATCGGCCGATCGGTTCGCTGGGCCACCGCGAGCAGCTGCTCCGCAGCACCTTCCAGCCCCGGCGGCTGTCTCTTCCAAGTCAGGCCAGTGAGCGTCGCGATCATTCCGAACAGCACCAAGGCCATGCCGTAATCGGTAATCAAGGATCTCCACCAAGTGGACACCCGGCCGAGATGACTGTGCCGCGCACCCTGTTGCATTTCAGCCATCCCTATCGCCCCTGTCTGCTCCTACGGCTGCCGACAAAAGATCGCTGGCGCTGACCTCTTGCGGATCGAGAATCTCCGAAACGATCCTGCCTCGATGCATCACCACAATCCGATCGCTCATCCCAATCAGCTCCTCGAAATCCGAGCTGATCCAAAGGATGGCACAGTGACTTTGAGCCAACCGGACAATCCAGCGATAGACTTCGACGCGGGCACCCACATCGACTCCTCGCGTCGGTTCGTCCAGTATGAGCACCCTGGGATCGCGCTGGATCCACTTGCCCAGCACTAGCTTCTGCTGGTTGCCGCCACTGAGCAATTTGGCAGGGGTGCGGGGTGCCGACGGCTTCCATCCTAGTGCGGTCTGCTGCTGGTCATAGGCCTGACGTTCTTCCGATCGTCGCATCCAACCGCCGCGAGAAAATGAGGCAAGGTTGGGAAGGGAAAAGTTTTCGATCAGCCCATGATCGAGGATCAGCCCCTGTTTCTTCCGGTCTTCCGGCAGAAAGCCAATTCCAAGCCGCATGGCATCCTTTGGTCCCCTCAGCGAGATGGGCCGCCCATCCAGTTCGATGCTTCCGGTCTGGTGGCGGTCTAATCCAAACAGCAATCTGGCCAGTTCCGTGCGGCCAGCACCCACCAGCCCCGCAACTCCCAGGATCTCCCCTTCGTGCAGTTCCAGCGATACATCCTGGACGCGGTTGCCTCTCCCAAGCTGCCGACATCGCAGCACCACGTTCCCGATCACTGCCGGCTCCTTGGGGTACTCCGACTCCAACGGCCTGCCCACCATGGCTTCGATCAGCGGTTTCCTTTGCCACCCCGAGGCGGGGCCTTGGGCAACCATCCTTCCATCGCGAAGCACAGCGATCCGGTCGGCGATCTGAAACACTTCTTCCAGCCGATGGCTGACGTAAAGAATCGCCAAACCTTCCGCTCGCAACGTTCTGAGGAAGTCGAGCAATCGTTGGCTTTCGCGTGGCGTCAGCGCTGCCGTCGGTTCATCGAGTACCAACACACGCACCCTGCGGAGCAAGCATTTGGCCACTTCCACCATCTGCTGCTCCGCCACCGAAAGCTGGCCGCAAATGGCCTCCAGGTCGATCGAGATCCCCAGCCGCTCAAAGACCTCTCGCGCGGATTGGGACTCTTGCCGTCGGGAAATCATCCCGAGTGGCCGGTGGTGACCCAGGAAGAGGTTGTCGAGCACGCTCAGTTGGGGAACGAGAAAAAACTCCTGGTGGATCACTCCAATTCCGGCTCGCAGCGCGGTGGCGGGATCGGCAAGTTGGACCGGTTGCCCATCCATCCAGATCGCTCCGCCATCGCACTGCGTCGCACCTGCCAGCAATCGAATCAGAGTGCTCTTGCCCGCGCCGTTGGCCCCCATCAGGGCAACCACCTCTCCCGCGTGCAACTCCAGCGACACTTCTTCCAGTGCCTGGACCCCAGGAAACGACTTGCTGATCTGGGTGACTTGCAAGCAAGGCGTGCTCAATCGAAGTCCTTTCGTCGTCTCACAGTCCAGGCTTTTCCATGACGCGCCTGGGAGGTTCCAGCAAAAAAAAAGG
>JBJSWM010000314.1:0-738 GCA_046085865.1 Pirellulaceae bacterium | reverse complement strand
CTTACCGATCCCGTTTTGGAGTCGTACTGGAGAGGCCGTGGCCAGATGCCCGCTGCACTGGAGTCGCTTCATCCCGGTCAAACTGCCGATCGGGAATCCCGTCCCAGTGGGCACTGGAAGAACGAACCGGCTCCGGGATCTCTGGCGGATTGGGTCCGCGTCAATCGGACCTTGAGGCAAGAGCAGTTGGAGCGGGCTCCAGCGGACAAGCTGACGTCAGAGGATGCCAAGTACCTTGAAATGCCACGATGTGGTCTATGGCGGGTGACACGCGGTTTGGTGCCACCTTCGCTGGAAGGCAGGCTAGAGCGACTGGAGTGGTTGCAGCATTCCGAAGTGGGGTGGAAGAAACGAAAGTTGATTTTGGCGATCAAGCCAGGGGGACTTCCGTTCAAAGTGAGCCAAGCGTACTTCGACAACTCAGTCGATCGTGCTGTTACGTCGTGGAACCATGCTGACATAGGGATCGAGATACGGAGGATGGCTGCACCGACAAGCCCAGATATCTTGGTGCAATGGACATCGCCCGACGACGACCCTCACGACTTGCTATCCGAACAGGTTCTGGCTCACGCAGACTACCCGGAAGCCAACATGCATCTGGTCTCCAATCCGCCCCTGCCGATCTGCTTGAACAAAAAGCATCTTTGGGCCAACGAAGCATCCGTCGGCTCGGAAATCTCCGCGCGTCACGACATCGAAAGCTTTGTGCTGCATGAACTGGGGCATTGCCTGGGA
>JBJSWM010000313.1:0-4833 GCA_046085865.1 Pirellulaceae bacterium | reverse complement strand
ACCAGGACGGCTTTGCCGACATCCTGGTCACCGGCTGGGGTGGGCAGCAACTGTTTCGCACTCAAGGGGATGGTACCTTCCTCGATGCGCCGGAATCGGCAGGGTTCAAGGATCGCGGCTGGAGTTCCTGCAGCGCATGGTGTGATATCGAAGGAGATGGTCTACCCGATCTTTATGTATCGCACTACGCGCGCTGGTCTCCGGAAACTGAAAAAGTCTGCTACTCCCGTACCGGCCAGCGCGACCGCTGCGTCCCGTCCGATTATGAGGGGGAACCAGATCAGCTACTCCGGCAAATGGGCGAAGGCGTCTTTGAAGATGTCTCCGAGAAGGCCGCAGCGCCTGCCAGTCGAGGGCTGGGAGTGGCCGCTGGAGACTGGGATATCGATGGAGACATTGACTTGTACGTCGCCAACGACGTCCACGCCAATCTCTATTTCGAGAATCGTTCGGAAGGGCAGCTTACGGAGCTGGGAACGCGTTCGGGAACCGCCATCGGCTCACGCTCGGTGGTCGATGGAAGCATGGGGATCGGGGTTGGGGATTACGACGGGAACGGTTTTCCTGATTTCCTGGTGACCAATTATCAAGATGAATACTGTGAGCTCTATGCGAACCAGGGTAAGAACTACTTCAAGCTAGCGACTCGCAACGCTGGCTTGATGACCCTGGGAACTCGCAATGTGGCTTGGGGAGCGGCGATGCTGGATATCGACCACGACGGCGATGAAGACGCATTGGTGGTGGCGGGCCATACCTCGAGAAATCCGCAGGGGAGCACCAACAAACAGCGGCCCTATTGCCTGGAGAACCAGGGCCAGAAACGACTGGTTTCGCTGGGCGCCCAGGCTGGCGATTTCTTCGAAGAAAGCCTTCCGGCACGCGGCTTGGCGATCGGTGACATCGATGGAGATGGCGATCTGGATGCTGTCGTTTCGCTGTTGGAAGAATCGGCAAGGCTTCTGTTCAATCAGACTCAGACGCAGGGCCACTGGGTGCAAGTGGAACTGGTCGGCACCAAGTGCAATCGCGATGCGATTGGAGCCTGGATCGAAGTCCAAGCCGGTGGGAAGCGATGGGTGCGGCACCGATTCAGCGGAGGCAGCTACGCCAGCAGCCATGCCGCACCGCTCCATTTTGGGCTCGGAAATGTCGAAAAAATTGACCGCATGGTGGTCCATTGGCCGGGCCAGCAAGAGGCAGTCCTGGTTGATGTTCCGGTCGATCAGCGAGCGGTGCTGGTTCAGGGAGCTGAGGAGAAAACGGTGTGGCGACCACTCCCATAGCCGCCATCGGATCAGACCGATCGCGCGACCATTCCCCATGCGGGGCGGAGTCGGAAACGGCGTTCATCGGCTGGGATTGTTCGATTCGTCTAGCTCCCTCGCATCGCTCCGCATGCGGCTTGCGGCCCCTGCCGCGATCGTTTCCCCCGGCTGGGATCGGTACTTTGGGCTCAGATGCCTGCCGAAAAGGGGAGGGTCGAGGGCCCTTTTTTGGCCTTCATCCCTCGTCGGCCAAAGGATAGAATCTTCAGTTTATGGCTTGATTTGAACCAGCAAGGAGTGGGGCTGCCCAGCGAGTTTCTCCTTGATGCCCCAAGCTCTTTCGGCGCCGCCTGCGGAGGATCGTCCCGTGTTTTTCTTCTCGGTCATGGTGCTCCATCAGTACTTCTTCGGCATCACCACCTTCCTGATCTCTCTGTTCCTGATCCTCTTGATCCTGGTGCAGCGTGGGCGGGGGGGTGGATTAAGCGGTGCTCTGGGGGGGCCGGGGGGGCAAAGCGCTTTCGGAACCAAAGCCGGCGACCTATTTACCCGGATCACGATCGTCACCGCAGCGATTTGGATTTTCTGGTGCGCTCTGGCCGTTTGGTGGATGCAGATCCCCGATGTGGTCGACCTGAATAGCGGCGGGGGAGCGGCGATCCCGGTGGGTGGAGCGGTCGGTGATGGGATTGGCGGAACCAACGGAGCGGCGGGTGGGCTGATTCCGCCCGGCGATCTGCCAGGGCTGCAAGGTACAACCAACCCAGGTACTGCACCATCCGACGCCCCGACTCCATCGCCTTCCACCGGGAGTGTGAATCCAGTACCCCCTGCCGAATCGGTTCCCGCCACCAACAACAGTGCTGCGGGAGAAACTCCTGCAGCCCCCACGCCTCCGGCAGCCAGTGGCAACCCGGCGTCGGCCGACCAGCCCAAGTCGGATACTCCTTGATCGCTCAGAAGGCCCCTAGCGGCTCTTCCGTCGATCCGTCTGCCCTTTCGATCTATCTCCCGGGACACTGACATGCTGGTGAGCATGACTGGACAGGGCATTGCGACACAGCCCTGCGGCCTGCCGGGAGTGGGCGACCGGATGCATGTGGTGGCCGAGGTCCGTTCGGTCAATCATCGATTCCTAAAGATCCACGCTCGACTGGATGATGCGCTCAGTCGCCTGGAGCCGGAGATGGAATCGCTGGTGCGCACGCGAATCCGGCGCGGCAGCTTGCAGGTCACCTTGCGATTGGAAGGGGAGGCAGGGGAGCCATCGTATCGGATCAACGAAGAGATCCTGGCGCGCTACTGTCAGCAGGCGATCAAGGTGTCTCTCCAGATCCATCGCGAAATCGAATTGGGGCACTGCTTGGCTCTTCCGGGAGTGATTTCCGGAGGGCAGAAGGTCTGGGAGGTGGACAGCCCTCAGATGGAGGCGGCCCGAAAAACGCTGCTCCTGGCCATCGATCAACTCCAGCAAATGCGATTGCGCGAAGGCGAGTGGTTGCAGACGCAACTCGATCAGTCCCTCCAGCAACTCGATCAGCGTCTGAGCGTCATTGTCGCTCAAGCGCCTCAGGTCGCTCAGGAGTATCGTGAGCGATTGGCGCGCAAAGTGAAGCAGGCGCTGGCTGACCAGGGAATGCACGGGGAGCCGGCGGATATCGTGCGAGAGGTGGCGATCTTCGCCGACCGAGTCGACATCCAGGAGGAATGGGTGAGGCTGCGCGGGCATCTGGCGCAGTTTCGGCAGGCGATGAGCGAACCCGAGAGTCAGGGCAGAAAGCTCGACTTTGTCATCCAGGAAATGGGACGCGAGGTCAACACGATCGGATCCAAAGCCAACGACACCCTGATCGCACGGGAGGTGGTGGAAATGAAGACGTTGCTGGAGCAGATGCGGGAGCAGATTCAGAACATCGAATGATCGGTCGTCGGGCCGGTCCTTGGCATCGCCGAGCAGGTGCCCATCCATTTTTCTTGCGGGTAGTCATGGCCATCCATCCAGGGAAACTGATTGTCATCTCGGGGCCCTCGGGCGCTGGCAAGTCGACCCTGGTTCGTCGGCTTCTGGCCGATTGCCCTCTCCCTTTGCGATTGAGCGTATCGGCCACCACCCGCTCCCCACGCCCTGGGGAAGTCGATGGTCGCGAGTACCATTTCCTGACGCACCAGGAGTTCGCCCGGAGGCGCCAAGCCGGGGAGTTTTTGGAGTCCCGCGAGGTTTTTGCCAATGGAAACTGGTACGGAACGCTCGCCGAAACGGTTTCGGCTGGCCTCCAGCGGGGGGATTGGGTAATCTTAGAGATTGATGTCGGAGGCGCGCTTGAGGTCTTTCAGCGGTTCTCGGACGCGATCAGTTTCTTCATCCATCCGGGGTCGATGGAAGAATTGGAGCGGCGGTTACGGGGGCGTGGCACCGAAACCGAGGAGGCGATTGCAAGGCGTCTGGCAGTCGCGGCCGATGAGTGGACTTACAGGACGCGTTATCAACACGAGATTGTCAATGATCGCCTGGATCGGGCGGTTCAAGAAATGTGCAGACTGCTACGCGAAAGCAAGGGAGCCCAAGGGGTATGCTCGACGAACTGAAAGAAGAAGCGATCGTCAACAAGGTGGGTGGACGGTTCAAGCTGTCGACCTTGATTCAGAAACGGCTGGTGCAGCTGAATCGAGGCAGTCGGCCGTTGGTGGATCTGGCGACCGAAGACAAGATGGAGATTGTGATTCACGAAATTCTTCAGGATAAGATCTCGTTGACTCCCTCCAACGAAGTCCGAACCCACGGCGATGCCGCCGATTTGGGTGAGCTGCTGGATCTGGATATCGGCGACCTATGAGTTCCGCAGCGATCGCTCCCAGTCGTCTGGTGGTGGGCGTCGGCGGGGGGATTGCTGCCTTCAAGAGCGCCGCGCTCGTCAGTCGCTTGGTTCAGCAAGGGCATCAGATACGTGTGGTGATGACGCGGGGGGCTGCGCAGTTTGTAGCCCCCGCCACCTTTGCGGCACTCTGCGGTCAGCAACCTGCGATCGATCTTTTTGATGTGCGTTATCCGCTGGGTGCCCACATCGAACTAGCGGAGGGCTGCGATGGCTTGATCGTCGCCCCCGCGACGGCTCGACTGCTGGCCAGCTTCGCTCACGGTTTGGCCGATGACCTCCTGGCGACTCTCTATCTGCAAATGCGCTGTCCCATCTGGATCGCTCCAGCGATGAGCGATCCGATGTGGCATGCGCCGGCGGTGCAGCGGAATCTGGAACAGTTGCGGCGGGATGGCGTGCACGTCATCGGTCCTGCCCAAGGCTGGCTAAGCTGCCGAAAGATCGGCGATGGCCGCATGGTGGAACCCGAGCAGATTGTGGAGGAGGTCCATCGGCATCTGCAAAAAGGTTCTTCGGCTGATTGAAATCACCGCGACCGAAAGGTGTGTTTTTCCTTCTAGCTTGACCCGATCTGCCGTATCGGTCGATTTCTTTGTTCTGGAACTTCTTTGTGCTCTAGTCAGGAACGCGGCCTAGCCCTCCCCGCTTCGTCGTTCCTCCTCAGCGACCCTCCCTGAGGGAGGGTAAAA
>JBJSWM010000312.1:0-6806 GCA_046085865.1 Pirellulaceae bacterium | reverse complement strand
CGACCGGCGGCGCGCCGGCACACCGGCCCCGAAAGCGGCTTCTGGATCATCCCCACTGCAGGTCACCGTGGACCGACTTTCTGGCTGCCATTGTTGGCTGGAACAAATCGGCGGCGCGATCTGGCTGCAGCCGTCGTTCGGTTGAGTCGGCATGTTCTGAGGTGGTTTGAGTCGAAGGGAAAAGGCCCTCCCCGCTCGTTCCTCGCGACCCTCCCAAGGGGAGGGTGAGGTGGGTTCGCAACTCTGCAGCGGAGGAGGGTGAGGTGGGTTCGCAACTCTGCTGCGGGTCAGGGTGAGGTTTGTTTGCGAATCTGCTGTGGGGGAGGTTGAAATCGGTTTTATTACCCTCCCTCAGGGAGGGTGGCTGAGGAGGAACGACGAAGCGGGGAGGGCTAGATCCTTGTTCGTACTTCAGGACGGCCCTCCCCGTGCTCCTGCTCAATGCAACGGCACTCGCACTCGAAAGGTAGCAAATGACAGAGGGGGTGGCGTGTTAGGAAGAAATGCAAGCAAACACGTTTCATGGCATGACCTAAGCTCTGGAAATGAAATTTCAGCAAGCCATGGAATCGATCTCTCGCTACGGCAGTGTGGGGGCAATGGGGCGGCGCATGGTGGAACGACAGCGATGTCGCGGTGGATGATGGGAAGGCCGAGAGTCGTGAGGGCTCTGGATCCAGCCCGATTCCGTACGTGGAAAACCTGTTGAATACCGGAGCGTGAATCTGCATCAGAAATGGGAAATGCCTGGGGGTCGTTGAGGCTCCCTGCGTTTCCTCCCAGAAAACGATCGGACCGGGTGATGCGAAAAATCTTTTTTCTGGCAGTTCCAGAGACTTGGCCGGGCCTCGACCCTTACATCCGCTGCAAAAGTTGTTCTTTACGCAACTTGCCACTTCATGGACAATCAAGGGGAGTGGGAAGATCGTTCGATAGCACGCCATCCTGGCGATGGAACGATCGGTCCCCGGCGGTCACTCGACCCACCGATCCTGTCGGCTCGGTAATTGACTGAAAGATCACGAGGTAGATTGATGTCCGATGCAAAAAGCGTAGGGGAAGCCGATCCTGAGGTAGTGCCATTGTCGGGGCAGTTGGTCCAACCGGTCGACACCGATCCGGCGGAAACCAGCGATTGGCTTGGATCCCTCGATTATGTCGCCAAGAGCAAGGGGGCCGATCGGGTCAAATTCCTCATCTCCGCTCTGGTGCAGCGAGCCCGCCGGGAAGGGGTGCCGATCCCCTTTGAGACCAACACACCTTACATCAACTCGATCCCTGCCTCCCAGCAGCCTGTCTATCCTGGCAACCGGGAGATTGAGCGACGGATCAAGAGCATCATTCGTTGGAATGCGATGGCGATGGTGGTCCGGGCCAACAAGAAGAACGACGGCCAGGGTGGCCACATCAGCACCTTTGCCAGCAGCGCGACGCTCTACGAAGTCGGATTCAATCATTTCTTTCGCGGCCGCGGCGAAGACGGCTACAGTGGCGACCTGATTTACTTCCAGGGCCACGCCTCGCCTGGGATGTATTCGCGAGCCTTTCTGGAAGGGCGTCTCTCGGAAGCACAGCTCGATAACTTCCGACGCGAACTGCAGCCGGAGGGAGGTTTGAGCAGCTATCCGCACCCCTGGCTGATGCCATCCTTCTGGGAATATCCCACCGTCTCGATGGGTCTTGGGCCGATCATGGCCATCTACCAGGCTCGCTTCAACAAGTACCTGAAGGATCGAGGTCTGAAAGATACGGAAGGCCGGCGCGTTTGGGCTTTTCTCGGGGATGGCGAGTGCGACGAACCGGAATCACTGGGCGCGATCACGCTGGCGGCTCGCGAAAAGCTCGACAACCTCATCTTCGTCATCAACTGCAATCTCCAGCGTCTGGATGGCCCGGTGCGCGGCAACGGCAAGATCATCCAGGAACTGGAGGCGGTCTTCCGCGGCGCAGGATGGAACGTCATCAAGGTGGTCTGGGGCGGCGACTGGGATCCCCTGCTGGAGAAAGACGATTCCGGCATGTTGGTGCAGCGGATGAACGAGATTGTCGATGGTCAGTACCAGAAGTACACCGGCATGCCCGGTTCCTACATCCGCGATCACTTCTTCGGCAAGTATCCGGAGGTAGCCAAGCTGGTCGCCAATTACTCCGATGAAAAGCTGGAGAAGATGAGGCGGGGTGGTCACGACCCTGAAAAAGTTTTTGCGGCGTACAAGGCGGCGGTGGAGCATCGGGGCCAACCGACCGTGATCCTCGCCAAGACGATCAAGGGATATGGCCTTGGAGAAGCTGGCGAGGGGCGCAATGTCGCGCACAACCAGAAGAAGATGAACGAGAAGGAACTGCTGGAGTTCCGAAGTCGTTTCGGGATCCCGATCTCCGACGAGGAGGTGGGGAGCGCTCCATTCTACAAGCCGCCCGAGAGCAGCATGGAGATGAAGTACCTTCGCGAGCGGCGAGCGGCTTTGGGTGGTCCCGTCCCAAGTCGCCCCGTCCAGCCTCCCAAGATGGAAACTCCCACGCTCGAAGAGTACTCCCGTTTTCTGGAAGGAACGGGCGAAGGGAAGGAGATGAGCACGACGATGGGTTTCGTGCGACTGCTTCAACGTCTGGTCAAGGACAAGAAAGTCGGTCGCAATATCGTTCCGATCGTCCCCGACGAATCCCGCACTTTCGGGATGGAAGGGATGTTCCGAGAAGTCGGCATCTACGCTCACACAGGCCAGCTCTACGAACCGGTCGATTCCGATCAGATCGCCTTTTACAAGGAAGCGAAGGATGGCCAGATCCTCGAAGAAGGGATCACCGAAGCGGGATCGATGAGCAGCTTCAATGCGGCAGGTACTGCCTACTCGTCGCACGGCATCAACATGATCCCCTTCTACATCTACTACTCGATGTTTGGGTTCCAGCGGATCGGCGATCTGATCTGGGCGGCATCCGACATGCGGGCGAAAGGATTTCTGATCGGCGGAACTGCCGGTCGTACAACGCTCAATGGCGAAGGCTTGCAGCACCAGGACGGCCACAGCCACTTGAACGCCATCGCCTTCCCCTTTGTGCGAGCTTACGATCCTGCGTACGCTTACGAAACCACCGTGATCGTGATCGACGGCATGCGTCGGTTGTATCAGGAAGGGGAAACCGCGATCTACTACATCACGGTGGGCAATGAGAACTACGACATGCCATCGATGCCCGCTGGGGTCGAACAAGGCATTCTCAAGGGGCTCTACAAGTTCAAGAGCCATGAGGTTCCCAAGGCGCGGGGACGCGTTCAGCTGTTCGGCAGCGGATCGATTCTTCGAAGCGCACTGGAGGCCCAGCAGCTTCTGGCCGATCGCTTCCAAGTGGCCAGTGATGTCTGGAGCGTCACCAGCTACACGCAGTTGCGACGTGAGGCTCAAGACTGCGAACGCTGGAACCGACTGAATCCCACTCAGCCCCCCCGCGTCAGTTATCTCGAACAGACCCTTCAGGGGGTCGAGGGCCCGATCATTTCGGCCAGCGACAACGTGCGGGCCGTCGGGGAACAGTTGATGCCGTATCTGTCGCAGGACTACTTTGTTCTGGGGACCGACGGCATGGGACGCAGCGAAACCCGCGCCGCCTTGCGGCGACATTTCGAGGTCGATTCGGCCAGCATCGCTCTGGCGGCGCTGGATCGGTTGATGCGTCAGGGGAAGTTCCGCAAGGAAGAAGTCGCCAAGGCGATCCAGGATCTCGATTACGATCCCAGCAAACCCAACCCCTACTTCGCCTGACCGCACTTCGACATCCAGCGTCAGTTCGCTGCCACCTTGCTGCAGCGCTGAGGCTTCCATCCACAACCAACTGCTTCGGCATCAGATCGATACGGGAATCAACCAGCATGGCAACTGAGGTCAAACTTCCCTCGCTTGGCGAAGGGGTCGCATCGGGAGACGTTTTGGAGGTTCTGGTGAAGGTGGGAGACACCGTCACCAAGGAACAGGGACTGTTGGAGCTGGAGACCGACAAGGCAACGGTGACTGTCCCCAGTCCGATCGCCGGCAAGGTGGTTGCCATCCTGGTGAAAGAACGCGAGACGGTGGCGGTCGGTGCGGCGATCGTTCAGATTGAAGCATCCGCCGGTAGCGCCGTAGCCCCCGCGGCTCCCACAGCCGCTCCCTCCGCTCCCGCCACACCAGCTCCCACACCGGCTCCGCCCGCAGCGCCGTCTGTCCCGCCAGTGGCACCTGCCGCAACCGCCCCTAAATCGACTCCGGTCGCACCTCCGCCGGCGCCCGTTGCCCCACTATCCCCCGTCCCTGTATCCCCCGTCCCTGTTTCGCCCGCTCCTGCCCCCGTCGCCACCCCCCCGGTTGCCACGGTCTCCGGTGGCGCAGCGATCACCAGCGAGTCGTCTGATGCGATTGCCGCAGGTCCAGCCATTCGACGGTTCGCGCGCGAAGTCGGGGTCGATTTGACCCACGTCATCGGCACCGGCGAAGGGGGCCGCATCACCCGGGAAGATGTGTTGGCGGTGGTCCGTCAAAGCCATTCGTTGGCCAAGGCCGCGACAGCGCCCGCCGCAGGCACCAGCTCCCCCTCCACCAGTTCTGCATCCCCTGCCAGCCACTCCAAATCCCCCGTCCATTCGGTAGGCACTCCCTCGCAGGACGATCATGGTCCGATCCGCGTCGAACGGATGGCCAAGATTCGAAAGACCATCGCGGCGCAGATGCACCGCAGTTGGTCGAACGTCCCGCGCGTCGTCAATTTTGATGATGCCGATGTGACGGAACTGGAAGCGTTTCGTCAATCGAGCAAAGACGATTACGCATCGCGCGGCATCAAGTTGACCACCATGCCGTTCCTGATCAAGGCGGTCGCCACAGCGCTGCGGCATCATCCGTTGATCAACGCGTCGATCGACATGGACAACGAGCAGATCATCTACAAGGACTACATCAACATCGGTATCGCCGTCGACACCGAACGCGGTCTGGTCGTCCCGACGCTCAAACAGGCCGACCGGATGTCGATCCCCGATGTCGCCTACGCCCTGGGCGATCTTTCCAGCAAGGTTCGTTCCGGAGATTTCTCCGTGGCTGATCTGCGAGGCGGTACGTTCACCATCAGCAACCTGGGTGCGATCGGAGGCACCTACTCGACGCCCATCGTCAATTACCCGGAAGTCGCCATCCTACTGATCGGCCGGACGCGCAAGTTGCCGGTCGTCATGGACGACGATTCGATCAAGCCACGATTGATGATGCCGCTGAGCCTCGCGTATGACCATCGGCTGGTTGACGGTGCTACCGCAGCGCGATTCCTCAACGATGTCATCGCCTACCTGGAAGCTCCAAGCCGCTTGCTGCTAGCACTCTAGCCAGCGGCACTCTAGCCAACAGGCACTGCAGGCGACAGGCACTGCAGGCGGTTGGCGGTCGATGTCAAGGAAACCCAGTAGCGATCCAAGCACTTGGCCGATTCGGAAAGCCGCTGGGTGCTGCACCAGGCGCAACGAGGTCTTCCGATCCCCAGCGACTCTAGCCTCTTCGGCATTTCCAACCGCCAATCGGTTTACGGCGCGGGGGTTAGCTGATCCCGGTGGACCAGCTCCTCGTAGGGGCAATGCCCCAATTGCTCGGCGATCCGGTCGCTTTGCAGGCCGGCGATTTTCCGTACCTCCTGGGCATCGTAATTGACCAAGCCTCGCGCCACCTCACGACCGTCGGGGCCGACCATCGAGACAGCATCGCCCTTGCGAAACTCGCCGATCACCTCCACCACCCCAACCGGTAGCAGACTGCTTCCTTTGGACCGGACGGCGTGAGCGGCACCGGCGTCCAGCCGCAGCGTACCGGCGCATTGGACGGAAAAGCCGATCCATCGCTTTCGGGAGGAGAGTCCTTTGGGATGGGGCAGGAAGACCGTGCCTTCCATCTCCCCGCGCGCCAGCCGCAGCAGCACATCCTCCTGCCGGCCCCATGCGATGCAGGCGGGGTCGCCACTTTGGGTGACGAACCTAGCCGCCGCCAACTTGCTGGCCATCCCTCCTTTGCTCACCCCGGTCGCGCGATCGCGAACCAGCCCCTCCACCGCTTCATCGATCCTGGAAACCACGGAGAGCACCTGCGCGGCCGGGTCGATGGGATCGCGATCGTAAAGCCCCCGGACATCGCTGAGGATCACCAACAGCGATTCGGGAAAGAGACTGGCTACCATCGCCGCCAAGCGATCGTTATCCCCGAAGGTCGTCTTCAGTTCATCGACCGCGACCGTGTCGTTCTCATTGATGATCGGAATCGTCTGGAGTTCCAGGAGTCGACTGAGCGTGTTTCGGACGTTCAGGTAACGGGCTCGATCGTCCAAATCTTCCGCAGTGAGCAAGACCTGAGCGGCATGCGTGCCGTGGCTGGAGAATTCCTCTTCGTAAGCCTGGATCAGCGCCGCTTGGCCGACCGCTGCAACCGCCTGAAGCGTCGCGAGATCTTTGGGGCGAGCCGGCAGGCCCAAACGGCCTACCCCCGAGGCCACGGCACCACTGCTGACCAGCACCACCTCCTTGCCCAAGGCTCGCAATCCCGCCAACTGCCTAGCCAGGCGAGCGATTTGCGGTCGGTCCAGCCGTCCTTGTTGGTCGGTCAGGACGCGCGATCCTACCTTCACCACCCAGACCCGATCTCCTGTCACGCAGGCTAGACGTTCCTCCATGATGCTCCGATCCTCTCTCTCGTCTTGTCCGTCGCTGCCGCGGTCCCCGCATTGCCAGTTCCCAGCCGAATCCGTCGATTCTATCAGGCCGAGAGCGGTCTGGATGAGGCTGGCGGAACGGCAAT
>JBJSWM010000311.1:0-1485 GCA_046085865.1 Pirellulaceae bacterium | reverse complement strand
TGATCGCCTGAGTCCCTTCATAGCCTCCCTCCCGGAGTACTTTTCGCGTGGGGATGTAGGCATGGACCAGATTGGAATAGCCAGCCACCCAGGTCGATCTTCCGGAAGCAGCCAGTTCCCTCTTTAGTCGCAGCGAGTAGTCGACCATTGGCTCCCCACCCAGAGCGATCAGCTGCAGTTGGTTGCCAAGGAGAGCGACCTGCACGGGATAGGGATAGTCGGGAGGCTGGTCTTCCGGATTCGGCCACCGCTCGAGGATCGACTGGGCATGCCTCGCCACAAACCCGTCGGGAGAAGTCGACCTGGCCTTCAAGTCGTCACGTGGCGGCAAAGCAGCGAAGGGGAGAGGGACCGATTCGGTTCGTACTTGCAGCGCGGGTGGGAGTTGGACCCCGGGCTGCTGCGTCGCCTGCTGGACAGCCCTGGCAAGCGCCTGGCCGTTGCGGCGGGCGTCGTCTAGATCGCGACGGGGTTCGGGGTTCTGGTCCCCACCACATCCCATCAGAAAAAGTGCGATTCCCTCGGGTTCCTCTCTCTCCAAAAGCTCCTGAGCGAACCCAGCGTAATCGCCATGCAACTGCCGAACCGGTCCCAGGGCGGTGTTATGGCAAGCGTATCCGAAAAGGGTGGCGATCGGTTTTCCATCCGGGGATGTCACCCGCAGCACAGGAACGTCGTGATCGACCGAGCCATCGGGATTGGGGGCCAGGAGAATGCCCTCAGGCGTTGGTAGGCGACGGTTCATCGCAAAGCCGCATTCGCCTTGCGAGAAGGAGACGCGAGCTGTTCCGATGCGGTTTGCGGCTTCACCCAGCACGCGGTCGATGGCATCTAGAAGTTGTTCGACATAGGCATCGGCCTTGCTGGCCCAGAAAGCTTCGATGCCCCAGTCACGGACGGTTTGTGCCGAGATCATCGGTCCTCCGTGCGTGTGAGAGACATTCAGCAGCAACTGGTCGGCGGGGATGCCATGTTGTTGTTTGGCCAGTTCCACGATCCGATCGCGAAGCTCTGAAGGAATCTCGATCAGCTCCAGCGTCAGCACCACCAGGCGGTGGCCTTGGGCGTCTTCGAGAAAAAGACTGCGCGCATGGAGTTCCGTCAGCACTCCTTCGGACGGGCCGGTGCGGGCAGCGTAGCCCGCCATCCAGACCGGTTCCTTGGGAGTGATCGAAACCTTGGCGGCCCCCGCTTTCCATGCCTTGGAAGAGTCCGCAGAGGCCGACGTGACCCCGAGAGCAGCCAATAGCAATCCCAACCAACAACGTACGATCGTTGCAACAGACATTGGTAGTTACCCGCAGAAGAGACCAAGTGACATTCCTGGATGATCCAGCCTCCCTGCCGAACCATCTTCAGAATATCTCGATTGCCGACTACCGTGTCGCCGAAGCCGTCAGCCGGAAAGCGACATGCCGATTCTCAACGATCGATGGTTTGATCCCGTCTTGCTGAACTCTCGCTGGTCGGGGATCAATTCCTGCG
>JBJSWM010000310.1:0-6973 GCA_046085865.1 Pirellulaceae bacterium | reverse complement strand
CTGGTTGCTAACCACCGTAGCAGTATCGACCCCGTTCTGATCCAGTTGGCCGCTGGAAGACGCTCAGCAGAGGTCCAAATAAGGGATGTCGGCAATACTCGGCCGCCACCATCCAATGGACGCGCCTTCCAGCGGCCAACTGGATCAGAACGGGGTCGATACTGCTACGGTGGTTAGCAACCAGAATCGCCGGCCCCTCCAGCCCCTCAAGATGTTCCTGCCCCCGAATGGTAGCACGCCAAAGCCCCCGCGCCAGAAAATAAGCAATCGAATAGAGAAACGACTCCGCAATCGAATAACGACCGCGTTGAGACAAAAGAGAAAGAAGGTAAACGATCGGAATCAGTGCGATTGCCGCTAGGAATGGAATCGCCCAGTTTGTCATGCCATTGGCTCCCATCGTTCCACCGATCGAAACGCCGCACGCGCCACGTCGTCATCGGCTCCCAACCCAACCCCAAACGGCTCAATCCCCCAGCCCATCTCCCATGCGCATCCTGAAGTGGCTACTGGAAACCAAGCGGGAGGTCCTCCTATGGATCGACCAAAGAGCCCCTGGATTCGCTGGGTGTTGGTCTTTTAACCAGAATGTTTTCTTTATCATCGCTGCTTATGTTGTTCATCTTGCCGATTTTTTCACCTTTTTGGGTGGTTTTGGGGTTCGTTTTCCCACTCGGAATGACGGCAATGAAACGAAAAGTCGGGAAAAAGCCGGGAAGGTAATTTCGCAACCCTTCAACGGTCGATCGGCTCCTGGGTATGATGATGGGGCGTTGGCGGATTGCCGATCAACCGGTGGCTCCCGACGCGATCTGGGCCCTGAATTTGCAGAGAAAACGGTTCAGGACATGCTCCTGAAACGGTGGAAACTCGCCAGGCAGCACTCGCAGATCGAACTAGCAACATCGCAGAGCTCCTACGGCCACGGGGGTGCTGCATCCTTGAGTTGTCCAAGCAGCCAACTCGGGAGGTTCTCTAGTTCGATCGCCACCAGCAGGGATGTTGGTGGCGCGAGTGATTGCCTGGGCGGGTGGCTCCTTGAGTTTCGCTGCCAAGGGTTTGCTGCTTGGGGGTTTCTCCCGGCGAAGTTTCGCTAAGTCAACAAAGTGCCCTGGCAAGCATCAACGAAGTCTTGTTCGTAGTGGGCCGGTTCCCATTCGATTCGATCCGAGATAGTCCGATCGGGAAATCCAATCGATGAGTGGAACCGAACCGACCTGCCACATTCCGGTTCTTCTGGACGAGGTTCTCGCCTACAGCCAGATCGAGCAAGCAAGCTTTTTTGTTGATGGCACCCTGGGTGGCGGAGGGCACGCCGAAGCGCTTTTAGGACGCATGGTCAAGGATGCCCGTTTTTTGGGTATCGACCGCGATCCGGCAGCTCTCCAGCGTGCTGAGGGGAGGCTAGTCAGTCGCATCCCGGAGGCCTCTTTGCAACGCTGGTTGGAACTGCCCCAGCAGCTTCCTGAACGCTCAGCGATGCAGCCCCATGCCGGGCCACTAATCGATCTGGCATTGGGCAGTTATCGCGATATCCCAAGGTGGATGGATGCCTTAGGAGTGCCTCTGGCGGATGGAATCCTTTTGGACTTAGGGCTTTCTTCCGATCAGTTGGCTGATTCCGACCGCGGTTTTTCCTTTCGTGAAGAGGGGCCGCTGGATCTGCGGTTCCATCAAGAGCCATCGACGGAGTCGGCAGCTGACCTTCTGGCCAGTGGTTCGGAGGAGGAGATTGCCGACATTCTTTATCGCTACGGAGAAGAGCGAAAGAGTCGCAGGATTGCCAGAGAGATTGTCGAGCAGCGACGTCGAGGTGGAGCGATCGAGACCACGCAGCAACTGAGGCAGTTGATCCATCGATCGGTTGGCAAGGTGCATGGAAAGATCGATAGCGCCACCCGTTCCTTTCAGGCATTGCGCATTGCGGTCAACCAGGAACTACACCATCTGGCTGATGCCTTGCGATGGCTGCCGACTCGACTTCGACCTGGAGGCCGCCTGCTGGTGATCAGCTTTCATTCGTTGGAGGATCGTATGGTCAAGTATGCGTTCCGCGAACATCCCTACCTCCGGCCGGTGACCAAGCGGCCGGTGGTGGCATCCTTGGAGGAACTGGACCGCAACAATCGATCACGAACCGCCAAGCTGCGGGTGGCGTGTCGGGTGGAGCCCTCTGCTGAGGTTCCAGGGGTAGTCGATGAATTTGAGGTCCGCTGGGAGGCAAGATCCTGACTCCTTTCGTCAGGGCCTTGATTTTCCGAAGCGGAACAGCGATTTTGGTACTAGCGTGAAGCCCTCCTTCATTTCCACCTTCCTCTTTGCGTGTGTTTTGGGGTTCCCGATGAAACGAACGACTCGGATGGCGTCTCTGTTTGCCCTGACGGCTTTTCTAGGGTGGCAGATGGTCGGCCAGTCGCAGGACCGCAAGCCGATCACCACTCGGCCACTAGACCAGGGGGCCAATGCCTTTTTGGGGAGTTTGCAGGAGCCTCAAAAGTCCAAGGCCTTGATTCCTTACGACGATGATCGGCGGGTGCAGTGGCACTTCATTCCGATGGAGACCAGGAAAGGCTTGCCCTTGATGGAAATGGAGCCAACTCAAAGGGAGCAGGCGAGGCGGTTCCTGGCGGACCTGGTTTCCGAGGCGGGGAACGAGAAGGCAACCCGCATCATGCTGCTGGAAAATGTGCTGCGCAAATTGGAGGGGCCCGATTCCCACTCGCGGCGAAATCCTGACAAGTACTACTTCACGATTTTTGGCACTCCCAATCCGACCGGAACCTGGGGTGTTAGCATCGAGGGGCATCATCTGTCGCTCAATTTTGTCGTCCAGGACAATCGCATTGTCGACTCGACGCCCCAGTTTTTTGCGACCAATCCCGCCGAGCTGCAGGCCGAGTATGGCGAAGGCTTCCCTAAGGGAATGCGTCTACTGAAGTCCGAAGAAGAGCTTGGTTTCCAGCTGCTCAAAAGCCTCGATGCGACTCAGCGCAGCAAGGCGACCCTCGACGCCAAGGCACCGGCTGACATCCGGTTCGCGGGAACCAAGCAGTCGGAGCTAGCTGCGGCCGACGGGGTCCCTGCATCGCAGCTCAATCCAGCTCAACGCGAGACGCTGCATCGTCTCCTGGAGGTTTACACAGGTGCGATGCGCGAAGAGGTGGCTGCCGACCGATGGAAGCTGATCGATCAGGCAGGGTTCGATCAAATTCACTTCGCCTGGGCTGGGGCGGATCAACCTGGGATTGGTCATTACTACCGCATCCAGGGCCCGACGTTTTTGGTCGAGTTCATCAATGTGCAGCCCGATGCGGCTGGCAACCCGGCCAATCATGTCCATTGCGTTTGGCGCGACCTGCAGGGGGACTTCCACCTGCCGATTCAATCGCCCTGACTTGGTAGCTCGATCTTTAGCGGTTGGGTAGCCGGCCGCTTCGGCCAGTTTGCGATTGCCCGCCCCAGCGTGATTTCTAGAATGGACGCTCTGGAATATGGCGAGGTGATCGGGCTGCGATGGCAGGTGGGACCTGTCGGCGGACCCAGCAAATCACCTGAGATCGACTGTCCATTCGGGGGTAATCAGGTGATTAACACGCTGTATCTCCCGGAATTGCGCGAGATGCTCTCCGAGCGGAATGCGGAAGAGCTGCGTGAATTTTGCGTGGCTCTCCACCCGGCACGCACCGCCGAGTTCATGGAGGGGCTCACCCCTGCCGAGGCATGGGCGGTCTTACAGTACGCCGACCCCGCGACGCGAGCGGAGATCTTTCATTTTCTAGAGTGGGATCGGCAGGTCGAGTTGCTGGCTGACCAGGATCAGTTGCAGGTGGCAGCTCTCGTTTCGGTGCTCAGCGCCGACGATGCAGTCGACCTGCTCCAGGAACTGCCGGCGATTCGGGTAGAGTCGATCCTGGCGCTGGTCCCGGCCAGCGATCGGCGGAGCATCCAGAAGCTGCAGTCGTTCGCTGAGGGAACAGCCGGTGCGTTGATGACCACCGAGGCGGCTTGCCTTAGGGAAGACCTGACGGTCCGTGTGGCGTTGGAGGAGTTGGCAAGGCAGGCGGAGCATCTGGAGACGGTCTATTACATCTATGTGGTGGATGACCAGAATCGCCTGCATGGTGTCGTCAACACGCGGCGATTGGTTTCGGCGATTGGAAAGCCCGAGACCCGATTGCGCGATCTGATGGAAACCGACATGGTGGTGGCTCATGTCCTGGACAACCAACAGGACGTCGCCCAGAAAGTAGCCAAGTTCAATCTACTGGCGGTTCCTGTTGTCGACGACCAAAACCACATGCTTGGGATCATCACGCACGACGACATCATCGATGTGGTGGTCGAAGAGGCGACGCGTGACGTGCAGAAGATCGCGGCCGTCGCCCCGCTGGAAGACAGCTACATGCGCACCCCCATCTTCACCCTCTCATGGAAGAGGGGAATGTGGCTTGCGATTCTGTTTTTCGCTGGATTGCTGACCGCGTTCGCTCTTCGGCACTACGAAGGATCTTTGAAGAAGTACGAATGGATGGCTTGGTTCATCCCGTTGATCATCAGCAGTGGAGGCAATTCCGGAAGTCAGTCGTCTACGCTGGTCATCGCCGCCTTGACTCGCCAAGAAATTGCGTCTCGCGATTGGTGGGCAATTCTCCGCAGGGAGTTGATCACGGGACTGCTGCTGGGTGGCTTCCTCGCGCTGGTGGGATTCCTGATCGCCTGGGCCATCACCCCCAGCATTCGACACGCGGTTGTCATTCCCATCACCATTCTTGCCGTGGTGCTCTGCGGGACTTCCATCGGTGGCACCCTGCCTCTGCTATTCAAGCGGTTGGGGCTGGATCCGGCCTTGATGAGCAACCCATTTGTGGCTGGGATCATCGATATCCTTGGCATTCTCGTCTACTTTCAAGTTGCTGCAACGATCTTGAGATGAACGCAGCTCTTGCGGCAGGCAGCAGGGGAAACATGAAGCCGCTTACCGGCCAAGTTCCTGGGAAGGATCGAAGAAGTCGGATGACCAAGCAAGTGGGGCGGGCTGGTGATGAAAGCCGTCGCGCACGTTTAGCGATTCGTTGCGACATGGCGATGCTGGTCGTGTTCACCCTGGGCTCGCAAAACCCTGCGTGGTCCCAGTCGATGCGCAAGCTGCCTCTTCAGTCGAAGGTTGAGACAGTTCAGCCAATGACCGGAATTGCGATTTGGAATTCCAATCCCCAGGCGGATTCCGCACCGATCCAGTTGGAGTTTTCCTATCTTCGATACCGAGACGTCATGGACGAGAAGGGCCGATACGATTGGCGGTCAGTCGACCGGTTGCTCGATCAGATCGCCAGTCGGGGCCATCAGGCTATCCTTCGATGGCACGACACCTACGTCGGCAAGCCGACGGGTGTGCCGGAGGTGATTCAGCGGATGGACGGGTACCAGGAAACCATCGGGCTAAGCGAAGGAAAGAAGACGCGATTTCCCGATTGGTCCTTTCCACCCTGGCGCGCCTTCGTGCTCGACTTCTTCACGCGATTTGCCGAGCGATACGATCGCGATCCTCGCCTAGCCTTTGTACAAGTTGGGTTCGGGCTTTGGGCGGAGTACCACATCGATGATGGCCCGATGGAATTAGGAAAGACTTTCCCCGATCGCTCATTTCAGGAAACATTTGCCAAACACCTATCGCAGGTTTTTCATGTCACCCCTTGGATGATTTCGGTTGATGCCGCGGGGGTTCATGCTCCTTATGGTGGCAACCCCGAGTTGGCGAAATTGCCTTTCGGTCTTTTCGATGATTCAATCAATCATCGGCAGCATCGGGAGGAAAATGAGCCGAATTGGGATCTTTTGGGGCGCGAGCGATGGAAGATGGCGCCGACGGGAGGTGAGTTCAGTTTCTTTGAGCCGCGGGATCAGGAGGAAGCGCTGGCGCCAAACAGCCCCCACGGAATCCCATTGGCCGAACAGGCAAAGCGATTTCATATCTCCTTCCTGATCGGCGATGACCAGCCACGCTTTCAAGAGCCTGAAGTGATTCGTACCGCTTCGCTCAGTTGCGCCTATCGCTTTCGAGTCGTTCAGTTGCTGGTGGGTCTGGACCATGTGGAGGTAACGATCCGCAATGACGGAATCGCACCGATCTACTACGATGCATATCCTGCAATCGGGGGAATTCGGTCGGGAAAATCGCTGAAGGGACTGCTCCCTGGAGAATCGATACTATGTCGAATCCCTTCACTCGGCGAAGCGGCTACCCTGTCCATCGAATGCGATCGTATGGTGCGGGGACAACAGATTCAGTTCGATGCGGATTTGAAGTGAACTACTGGGAGCATAGGGATGTATTCCGGGTGTGGTGAGCGGATTGGGATACGTGGTTCGGGGTATGTCTCATGAACGGTGAAACCTACAACACGCTGACCGCCCTGTTGCTGGGAACAGCACTGCTTGCTTTGATCGTCTCGGTTTTCTCTCTGGCTGCGATCGCATGGCCGTGGCGTGCTGCGACGCGAGGAAGACATCTGCGTCGATTTTTGGGCTCTTTGTTTGCCGCTGTCGTCTTGGTGGCAACTCACCAGGCGATGCTCTGGTGGGTGTTCCTGCCCTCCCTGGGGCGCAAACAAATGGCCGAGTATGAAGCGGCTAGAAATGAGCGGGTCGAAGCGTCGACGAGATTGAGCGTTGGGGATCAAGTGCCATTCATCCAGTTCCGCGACATCGAGGGCAATTCGGTCGATCTCCGAGCCCCGGGGAAATTGACATTGATCAACTTCTTTGCGACTTGGTGTGGCCCATGCCAACAGGAGATGCCCCACCTGGAGGCGATTTGGCGGAAATACCAAAAGCAGCCTCACTTTCGCATGCTGGTGATTGGACGCGAGGAGTCAGAAGCGTCGGTCAAGGAGCACTTCGCCAAACACCAGTTCACGTTTCCTGGTGTGGCTGATCCAGATCGAAAAATCTTTGATCATTTCGCAGACAACTT
>JBJSWM010000309.1:0-5506 GCA_046085865.1 Pirellulaceae bacterium | reverse complement strand
GGCGCTGCCTGGACGATCACATTGCCGTGCCTTCGGCACGCGAAGAGGATACCCTTACAGAATACGAAGGCAGGCCACACCACCACAACAGCGCATTGGGTTTTCCCCCGAATCGAGCGCGCCATGCACGCTTCATGACGCTCTGAGCACACCGAAGGTGTGCGATGAGAAAGCCCAGGGCAACGCCCTGGGGGGAAGGTCGAACGACACGGTACACCGCGGCGCCCCGCATGGCGTCGAATAACACGGTGTACCCCTGCGCCCCGGTTGGGGTCGAATAACACGGCGTACTGGTGCGCAACAACGATTGGGCTTACCGATGCGCCCGGGGCAATGCCCCGGGCTTGGCGATCGATCTTCTGGGTTCCGTGACCGCAGCGAGCGTCAGGTCCCGAATTCGGGCCGACGACGTCCCAGCTGCTTCTGAAGACGTTGGACGATGCTGGTATGCATCTGGCTGACTCGCGACTCACTGAGATCCAGCGTGGCGCCGATCTCCTTCATCGTCAGCTCTTCGTAGTAGTAGAGAATGATGATGAGCCGTTCGTTGCGATTGAGCCCCTTGGTGACCAGACGCATCAGGTCGCTCTTGAGCAAACGCCGGGTGGGATCCTCCCCCTTCTTGTCTTCCAGGATGTCGATTTCGCGCACATCCTTGTAGCTGTCAGTCTCGTACCACTTCTTGTTGAGCGACACGAGGTTCACTGCGCTGGAATCGGACTTCAGCTTGTCGAGGTCTTCGATGCTGATCCCCATATACTCCGACAGTTCGTTGTCGGTGGGGTAGCGTCCGTAGCGCGTCTCTAACTGCTTGATCGCTTCGGCTAGCTTGCTGGCCTTGCTGCGAACTAGGCGAGGCACCCAGTCCATCGTGCGGAGTTCGTCCAGCATGGCGCCCCGAATACGGGGCACGCAGTAGGTCTCAAACTTGACCCCGCGTTCCATGTCGAATGCGTCGATGGCATCCATCAGGCCGAAGATGCCTGCGCTGACCAGATCGTCCAGCTCGACTCCTTCCGGCAACCTCGCCCGAATTCGCTCACCGTTGTAGCGAACCAGCGGCATGTAGTTCTCCACAAGTCGATTGCGGAGTTCCACATTGTTAGGATCTTGTTTGAAGAGCTTCCAGACCTCAGGGATCTCGATGTCTCGGTACGTCGAGGTTGCCATCCAATCCTCCATGAAACGCTATGGCAATGCTTGCACGGGCTGCGATCCTTCGCATCGACCCGAGCGGGACTGTAGCGAGTTCCTTCGAGCGGATCCAGTTCATTCCAACCAGATTTGACTCGGGAACTTTTCGACGCTGACCACCGATGATCGCTTTGGAAACAAGCCAACGAAGCGTCCCGCAAGATGCATGTTGCATGGCCAGCAGTCGAGGCGGACGGGGCCGTGCGGCGCCCGGTGCAATCGACTTGTCTGGTCCTGGTGCGAGCCTTCCGAGGTCGGTTCCATCAAACGGCCATTGGGGCGTATCTGTCTGTATCGGCCCTGTGGGCGATTCGACTGAAGGGAAATCCAGATCCCCGACGGAAAAGGTCGAAGGTCCCCCGCATTTCCGGCGTGACTGCACCAAGTTCCCCATTGGAACCGACGACCGTCAGGCCGCGCGCGTGGCGGTGCGAGACGAACCTGGGCTGGGCAAGCGGATCGAATCCCAAGGCAAGACCTTGGTCTGCGGTGCCAGCTCCGCATAACTCAGCACGCGCATGGAAGGGATCTCCCAATGGACCAGATCGCGGACGAACGCCCGCAATCGGGGAGCCACCACCAGAACCACCGGCAGATGCTGATCGGCCATCGCCGTCGCGTGGCGGCGCAAAAGCTGCAGCAGGTGATCGATCCAGGCAGGGTCCTGGTGCATGGTGGACTGGGAACCCTGCTGCAAGCTGGCCAGCACCGATTCCACCTCCGGCGAAAGCACCACACACCGCAGACGATGCTCGGCATCGCAGAAGCGAGCGGTGATGGTGCGAGATAGTCGGGAACGGACCAGTTCCAGCCATCGGTCTTCAGGCATTCCCGACGCCGCTTCTCCAATCGCCTCGAGGATCGCAGGGAGCGGCCGAATCGGGATTCCCTCCTGCAGGAGTTGGCGGAGGACCTGCTGAATCTGCCACAGCTTGACTCCCCCATCCAGCAGTTCATCAACCAGAACCGGATGGCTTTTCTTCAGTTGATCCAACAGTCCCTTGACCGCCTCACGCGTCAGCAGTTCCGATGCATGCTGTTCGGCGATCTGCTTCAAATGCATCGCGACCACCGCCGCCGAGTCGCGTAGCTGGTACCCTTGCGATTCCGCCTGCACCTGGTCGGCTGGATCGATCCAGGAAGCCGCCTGCCCGGTCGCCGGATCGATAGCTTGTCTTCCAGCCCAGCGCGAAGCGCCGGGCGGAGGGACCGCCAGAAAGCGAAGTGGATCGACGCGCCCCTGGGCGATAGGAAGCCCATCCAACAAAATTTCGTATCCATCCTCAGGAAGGCTCAATCGATCCTTCACCCGCACCATCGGAAGGAGGATCCCCCACTGACTGTTCATCTGCGACCGAACCTCTCCGATCTGCGGCATCAGCATGCCACCACGGTCAGGATCGGCCAGCCCCAGCAGATGCGACCCCAACTGGATCCGCAGCGACTCCGCCTGAACCACTTCCTCCCCATGCCGCGCCGATGTCGACTCGGGCGGCGTCCCCGCCACCGGCTCACCAGCAGCATCCCGCTGGGTGGATCGCCCCACCCAGTAACTGGTCGCTAGGAAGCTTGCAGCCAGGATCGCGATGGGCAACTTAGGTAGCGATGTGGCAAGCAGCAGCAGCATCGCCAGCCCAGTCCAACGAAGCACGGTGGGACTGCCGAATACCTGCCTAGTCGCCTCCGTCGATAGCTCCGTCGGCGTGGCGACCGAACCTCGTGTGACCATCAAGGCAGCGGCGATCGAAAGGATCAGCGCCGGAATCTGGCTGACCAGGCCATCCCCAATCGTCAGCTTGGTGAATATCGAAAACGTCTCGCTGATCGGTAGCTGCGCGTAGCGCGTCCCGACATAGATCCCTCCCAATAGATTGATCCCCAGGATCAACAAGGAAGCGATCGCATCACCGCGTAGGAATTTCCCGGCTCCATCCATCGCACCATAGAATTCCGTCAGCCGCACCAAGTCGCCTCGCTGCTGTTCTGCCTGACGCGCCGTGATGGTTCCCTGAGCCAGATCGGCGTCGATCGCCATCTGGCGACCGGGAAGACCGTCCAGTGCAAAGCGAGCAGCCACTTCGCTGATGCGATTGGATCCCTTGGTGATCACCACCAGTTGCACCAGAAAGAGGATCACGAAGATCAGCAGGCCCACCTCCAGACGATCTCCAGCGACGTACTCGCCGAACATCCGCACCACCTTGCCCGCCGACTCCAGTCCCGACTGATCGCTGGTGGTCAGAATCAGACGGGTGGTAGCCAGATTCAGCACCAACCTTGCCATCGTGGCCAAAAGCAACACCGACGGGAAAGTGCTCAATTGCAAAGGCGATCGAATCGTGATCGTCTGGAAAAGAATCAGAATCGCTATCGCGAAATTGCCGCAAAGCAGCAGATCGATCAGCCAAGTGGGAACCGGGACCAGAACCACCACCAATGCGGCCACCAGAGCCGCTGGCAGAAGTCCTTCACGCAGCCGGTGAACCAGCGATCCCATCCCCATCTCCCATGTAGTGCCGGCGATCCAGATGCCAGCGATCAGAATCGCCACCAGCATCCCATCGGCCCGCCGCTTTGCTCTGCAGCCCTGCTCCAAGCGGCCCCTTGTCTGGGAGGGATAATCGATCCCGCAGCACGATGCCAGATCGTTTTTCCTTCGGCTGGATCGCAATCCCCAGTGGGGCTGGTTCCCGAGTGGAGTCGACCGTGCGAAAATTGGCCTTGCGCCCGATCGACGTGGATTGCTATAGAGTGGAGAGAACTCGAACCCTTCCGTGGTTTTCTCCGTCGGCCAATGCCAAAACCCAGTTGCTGCCGCATGCGGGTTCCCATGTAGGCGTTTGAATGATGGTTCTGAGTTTCTAGCACTTTCAGAAAGATAGCTTTTGGTGCTCCAACTGCCTCCCGAGACAAAGCCTCAATACCCTTGGTACTGCCCCCGTTTTTGGCACGGCATGCCGTCGCAAGTCTGGTGGCCGCTGCTGATGGAACATCGATTGGCCGTCTCCTGGGGACGCCTGCATCATCTGCTTGGGGTGACATTGACCACCCCGTTTTCCGACTCGATGGCGCTGCTGCAGCAGGTGGTGCATCGGCGAAAGATCGAGCAAGCGACGATCCAACAGCCATTGGTGTTCATCATCGGGCATTGGCGCAGCGGCACAACGCTGCTGCATGAGCTGATGGTGCTGGATGACGATTTTGCCTACCCGAACACCTACCAGTGCTTTGCACCTTGGCACTTCCTCCTGACCGAAGGAGCGATGAAGCGATTCGGCAAGGGATTGATCCCCTCCAATAGGCCGATGGACAACATGAGTTCGGGATGGAGCCTCCCACAGGAAGATGAATTCGCTTTGATGAATCTGGGGCTTCCCTCCTTCTACCGCCGGCTTGCCTTTCCGCGTTCCACCGGGCAGCGCATCGAGGCGCTGGATATTGAATCGCTGCCGGACCGGCAGAGGCAACTCTGGATCGACGGGTTCCGCTGGTTCCTCAAGACGCTCAGCTACCACCATCAAAAACCGCTGGTCCTCAAAAGCCCCACCCACACAGCACGCGTTCGGCTTCTGATGCAGCTCTTTCCCGAAGCGCGGTTTGTTCACATCTGCCGACATCCCGAAAAACTGTTCCCTTCCACGGTGCGATTATGGCGCGTGCTGGAACAGGTCCAGTCACTACAGACTCCCTCCGAGAAGGAATCGATCGAACAGATGGTGTTGGATTGCCTGCCCATCCTCTATCAGAACTTCGAACGGGACCGAGCCATGTTGCCCGATCGCCGGTGGATGGAAGTGAAGTACGAACGGCTGGTCGATCAGCCGGTGGAGACGCTGCGAAGCGTCTACCAGCAGTTGGAGCTGAATTGGAGCGAACGGATGGAGGAGAAGGTGACCCGCTACATGGCCGACAAGAGCGACTATTCGGCCAATGTTTTTCATCAGGACCCGGTCAACCAAAAGCGAGTCCAGTCGGCGTGGCACGCCTATGGCGTGCGGCACGGATACTATTAGCCAACAGCAGACGATTGCCTTCCTCAAACCTGCTGTCTCACAGCGGATCCAGCGCCAGCTAGTCCCATTCTTCGGGCTCTTCAGGAATGATGAAAGAAGCGTTGGGGAGAAGCATCGAGTAGGCGAAATCAAATGCGGTGGCCGACGACATTTCCCGAGGAACCAAGCCGAAGGGAAAGACCCTCCCCGCTCGTTCCTCGCGACCCTCCCAAGGGGAGGGTGAGATCTGTTTGTGATTCTGCGGCGGGTCAGGGTGAGATTTGTTCGTGACTCTGCGGCGGGTGAGCAGAAAATCGGTT
>JBJSWM010000308.1:0-2450 GCA_046085865.1 Pirellulaceae bacterium | reverse complement strand
AACGGCAAGCCGACCTGGATATCTGGTTTGCGATGCTGGATGAGCGGTTTGGGGATGGCCCGATGTTCTCCCCAGAGTATCTGCTGCAGTGGCTGCGAATCCTTGGAATCTATGAAGTGGCTGTCGATGCCGAAGGCAGACGGCTGACACCCCCCGATGCGCTTTTGGAGGCGGAAAAGCGCGCCATGCAATCGGCCGCCAAGTCCCGCTAGCCGCCTTCCCAAAACGACCCGTGTCTCGGCGGCCCAACCGCGACTCACCCCATCGGTGCGTCGCAGGGGACCGGAAATCCTGGTAGAGTAGATAGGGAAATTTGGACAGGTGTCCAGACTGCGGTGTTCCTTGGGAAATCCGCAGCACTCAAGATTGTTTGCCTGAGGGATCGGGAGTTTCGTCGATGCGGCGCAGGGTGGTTGTCACAGGCTATGGGGTGGTCAATCCCTTCGGCTGCGATGTGGAGGTGATGTGGAAGGCGCTCCTAGCCAGCCGTTCCGCAGTCGGCCCGATCACGCTCTTTGATGCAACTCATTACCCCACCAAAATTGCCGCCGAAGTCCGCAACTATCGCATCGAAGAGTTTGTCTCTAACCCCGACGCTTGGCTGCGTCGAGGGCGACACGCGAGGTTCGCCATCGGTGCTGCTACGCAGGCAGTTCGCATGTCGGGCATCCTCGATGCTGGACTGGCTCCTGAACGCATCGGTGTTTATCTCGGTGCGGGAGAGGGGAACCAGGATTTCCCCATTTTCATGGCGATGCTTGCCGCCGGCGCTTCAACGCCGGAGTTCCACCTGGATGCTTTCATGCGCCGGGAGCGGGAGCTGGTGGACAGCCAGTACGAAGGGGAGCAAGAGCCCAACATGCCTGCAGCCCACGTTGCCTCCACCTTCGACCTTCAAGGCCCCAATTGCAACAGCCTGACCGCCTGCGCTGCCAGCAGCCAAGCTGTCGGGGAGGCAACGGAGCTGATCCGGCAAGGCCAAGCCGATGCGATGCTAGCAGGCGGCGCCCACAGCATGATCCATCCCTTTGGAGTGACAGGCTTCAATCTCCTGACAGCCCTCTCCACCAGCAATGATCCACCCGAAAAAGCTTCGCGACCTTTCGATAAACTCCGCGATGGCTTCGTGTTGGGGGAAGGGGCTGGGGTGGTGGTGCTGGAGGAACTGGAGCATGCTCGTCGGCGAGGAGCCCCAATCGTCGGAGAGGTGCTGGGATATGGCACCACTGCCGATGCCTATCGCATCACCGACATCCATCCGGAGGGCCGTGGCGCCATCGGATGCATGCGGCAGGCGCTGCTGGATGGCCAGTTGAATCCCAGCGACATCGGTTATGTCAATGCGCACGGCACCAGCACTTCGGTCAACGATCGTGTGGAAACATTGGCCTGCAAGGAGGTCTTTGGGGAGTACGCTCGGCAAGTCCCAGTCTCCAGCACCAAGAGCATGATGGGGCACCTGATCGCTGCAGCAGGAGTCACCGAAATGATCGTCTGCTTGCTGGCCCTCCGCGACCAGACTCTGCCGCCAACCATCAACCAAGAGGTTGCGGATCCCGACTGCGATCTCGATTACGTCCCCAATGTCGCTCGTCCATCCAAGCTGAAAGTGGCGCTCAACAACAGCTTTGGGTTCGGCGGCCAGAATGTCACGTTGGCCTTGGGTCGATTCCAAGGCTGATCCTGCAAGGTAAGGCGTCGGAGAAAGGCTGCAAAGCCTCAGGCATCGGTCGGCCCTAGAACCAGCCTCTGGTCATCAAGCTGGAGAATCTGGAGGCTCCGTGGCGCTGCTCCCTCGAGGGTCAGTTCAAGCGTCGTCTGCGTTCCTTCCACCAACCGCCATGTTCCATGGCTACGTGAGGGTTGGTCGCCGCGGCTGACACTGTGCCACACCAATTCATCGCCGGCCTTCAATTCCATCGCCACACCCGCTCGTTCCCTCCTACCCGCTCCTCCGTCCAATCGGGGCGGGGGTGACTCCTCCATGGACACCGCGCGAAAAACGATCGCACCGTGCGGTTCCCCGTGCGGATCTTGTTCCCAATATCCTTGCAGCCAACCTTTCCATTTTGGATCGATCGCCATGCCTGCCTCTCTTGCTGTCTCACTACGGCTTACTTGCGGACGGGTTGACTGAGGCGGTCACGTACCCAGTCTGGCCCGCGCCCCTTCTAGAGCGGCTCGCATGCGAGCCGCCTGGCCAAGTGTGAACATGAACATGGCAGCGTCGTCGACATAGTCCATGTAATTCATGAACAAGTCACCTAATGGACCATTGCTGCAGGAAATCGATGGGAACTGCGGTTTGCTGTAGTTGGGGCCAAACTGATTGGGAGTGTCGTCGACATGGTCGGTGTCACGGCACCCTGGAATGCGTTCTTCACCCCAGAGATGGGAAAGATTCAGGGAGTGACCTACCTCGTGGGTAGCGGTTCGCCCACCATGGAATG
>JBJSWM010000307.1:0-8777 GCA_046085865.1 Pirellulaceae bacterium | reverse complement strand
TTGCGATTCGAATCGATTCTCGATCGCACGGCATCGAGGTCAGTCAGGCGTGGCAGGACCCACCCCTCGAGGACGATTGATCATTCCTGTTGCATCAAAAGGTTCGCACCATGACCAGCACCACGAGGATTCCTGGTGGCTTGAAAATCGCACTGCTGGGGTTTGTATCGATCCTGGCAAGTCTTTGCATCGGCCAGTTGTTCGCCAAGCCACCGGACATCGTTCTGGTACTTTGCGACGATCTGGGACTCGGGGATGTGCACTGCTTCGCCCCTTCCAACAAGATTGCGACACCAACCTGGGATCGCTGCGCCCGTGAAGGAATTCGATTCACCAATGCGCACTCCCCCAGCAGCGTCTGCACACCGACTCGCTATGGCCTTCTTTGTGGACGCTACGCTTGGCGCACCAAGTTGAAGTCGGGAGTGCTAGGAGGATTAAGCCCTCGATTGATTGGCCCCAGCATATCGACGCTACCGATGCAACTGGCAGCCAATGGCTATCGAACCGGATGCTTCGGGAAGTGGCACCTGGGGCTCAACTGGACACAGACTGGCGATGGGAAGCCACCCGAATTGTCGGTTGAGACCGAAAAGGACTATCGATCGACCGATTTGACACAGCCCTACACAGGTGGCCCCTTGGCTGTTGGTTTCGACACCTTCTTCGGTATCAGCGCCTCGCTGGACATGGTGCCTTACACCTACCTCAATCAGGATCGCGTCGACAGGATCCCATCGACTAAAGCCCGATATCCGATGTTCGCCGGAAAGTCGGAAGGATGGACTCGTGAAGGCCCCGCGGCCGAAGGTTTTCGAGTCGAGGAGGTACTGCCCAAGACGATCGACCGAGCGATCGAGTGGCTGGATGGCATCGACAAGAAGCAGCCTTTCTTTCTCTACCTTCCCTTAACCAGCCCTCATACCCCAATTGCCCCCAGTGAGGAGTTTGCCGGGAAAAGCGGTTTGAACTACTACGCCGATTTTGTGATGCAGACCGATGCGATGATTGGCAGAGTTCTGGAATACCTGGAGCGGCGAGGGACTCTCGATGACACGCTCATCCTATTGACCTCAGACAATGGCTGTGCGCCACAAGCCGATCTGGCCCAACTGAAGAAGTTTGGACATGATCCCTCTGCCGGCTTCCGTGGGCACAAAGCCGATATTTACGAAGGGGGACATCGCATTCCTCTGGTAGCACGATGGCCCAAGGCAATCTCTCCTGATACCGCTTCCGACCACCCCGTGGTTCTGACCGACCTGATGGCAACCTGCTTGGAAGCCGCCAGTATTCCCCTGGAGGACCCGATCGCACCCGACAGTTTTTCGCTGCTACCCGTCTTCCAACAAACCATCCCTTCTTCTCAGATCCAACGCGACTCGATGATCCACCATTCGGTCAACGGCACGTTCGCCATTCGGTCCGGAAATTGGAAGCTGATCCTGGCGCCCGATTCGGGTGGCTGGAGTGAACCGAGGCCAAGGCCGAAGGTTGCTAAGACCGGCAAGCGACCACTACAGCTCTATCATCTTCAGAAAGACCCGCGAGAATCGGACGATCTGGCGACCAAACACCCGGAGATCGTAAGGCAGCTGCTGGAGCAGTTGGAGCGAGTGGTTCAGGATGGAAGAAGTCGACCAGGGCCGGTGCTGGAAAACGATTTCCCGGTCGACCTGTGGAAGTATGCAGACGATCCCCGAGTGCCGTGAGCACTGAGCTGGGAAAGATGCCCCTGCAGGTTTTTCGAAAAACAATCGCTCACTGGATGCCAGTGGCGCGATCGGCACGCCACTGAAGCTCCTTTACCTTCTTAGCAGACTTCCGTCGCTTTAGCAGCCATTCCAGTGGATCACTCGCCCAGATCCCCGCTTCGCGATGCAGTGGAGACTGGCGCCCCAGAACCATGCTGGCAGGATGGCAGCGCAATCGTGAGGAAACCAGCTGCTTGGATAGAGTCTTTCCGAACGACGCCATGATGGAGGGAGAAGGGGGCATGCTCCCCGGCTTGCATCGAGGACGCTCTTGGAGCCGAAGACACCCCCCCATTGGAATGGATTGGTTAAGAGAAGTCGGGACCAAGATCGACGGCTTGGCGGGTAGCTTGGGGTTCTTTTCGGCACAATCGCTACATTTGCAAGCATTCCAAGCCACGGCGGGGAAATTCTAGCATTCCCGGAAATCTTTTCCGTTTGGGAAAGCCGAATCAATTGGGCAAGAAGTTCTGAAAAGCATTCTCAACCAAAACGTCCGCGGATCGCTCTCGTTGCTTCCAGCAGAAGAAGCGTCAAGCACGCTGGCTTCGAAGGGCCGCCGGTGAAGTGGTTGAGAAATGTGGTAACCCCTTTTTTCCGTGGACGGAGATTTTCCCATGCGTCGATTTGTTCTTTCTTCCATGTTCGCCGTTGCCATCAGCTGTTCTGGCGTGGCACAGGCGGGTCTGTTCCATCGTGGTGGCGATTGCGCCGCTGAGCCAAGCTGTGGAGTCGAAGCGGCTCCTTCGTGCGGCGTTGAAGTTGCTGCTGATTGCTGCAACAGCGCTCCAGCACCTCGCTTCGGTCATCACCTGGGCGCCCTGAAGGGCAAGCTGTCGGGCATCCATGCTCGCCTGAAGGCAAGCCTGGCAGCTCCAGCTGCTTGCGACACCGGTTGCGGTGCTGCACCTAGCTGCGGTATCGAAGCTCCGATTGGCCCAAGCTGCGGAGTCGAAGCGGCTCCTTCCTGCGGCGTTGATGCTGGCTGCTGCAACAGCGCTCCAGCACCTCGCTTCGGAAACAAGCTGGGTTCCCTGAAGGGCAAGCTGTCGGGCATTCATGCTCGCCTGAAGGCCAGCCTTGCAGCTCCAGCTGCTTGCGACACCGGTTGCGGTGCCGCTCCTAGCTGCGGATGCGAATCGGTTGTCGGGCCCAGCTGCGGCTGCGAGTGATCGAATGGTTGATACGCCAAGCTCTAATTTCGGCTGTCGAATGAATACTGGCTTCCTGACATAAGGATGATGGCAAGGCAGACGTTGGACACATCAAGTCGGCTTATGGCAAGACTTGATCCTCCCAGCGACACTCGACCTTCCCCTCCGCGGCCCGCGGCCCGAAGCAGATCATTCGAGACGCGAGAAGAGACTTGAGCGGCAAAAAACAGGAACGCTTGGTCGAGTGAAATCGACCAAGCGTTTTTTTCGTTTCGAAGTTTATCCTTCCGGATCGCATAGCCCAAACAGCTCGACCGGCAAACTTCCCTGAATGGCGACGCAGGCGCTATCGACCCAACCTTCTTGATGAGCATGCGCCAACGAGGTCGCTATCGGGATAGCCACCGACTTGAGAAGAATCACGCGATCCGCTGTGCACCAATGAGCCATGAGAACCGCTAGTGCGTCAGTGGTCGTTCGCCAGTCTTCGGGCGGATAGGGCAAGGCATTAGGCTGCATAGCTCGTTGGGACGAGTACCAGGCACCAATTCGGACGAGAATTTGACTGGATTGGCTTCGATCCGATGATGCCGCCCAGGCTTCCCACGCTGGTCTCTGGTCAACCGGCTGCCAGTCGGGCAGCAACTCCCGTGCGACGTCGTAGGTCGCATCCAGCATTTGGATGCAGCGCCAGTGCATGGCGGTCTGGTCGAGCGGATGAAGTTGATCGAGATCGCGCATGGCATCGATCGCCATGCCGCCCCCGACAATCAAGGCCCATTGTGCGGGCGGTTGATCCGCAAACCACTTCCGAAAGGCTTGAATCCCTCGGGGGCGATGGAGGAAACTTCCCCCCAGCTTGACCACAATTCTTGGGAGACTCATTCCTTCGATAGCTCGCTGCTCTGAATCGCAAGCCGACAAACGGCTAGCGAGGGAGCGCAGCGGCTTTGCTGCGCCCCCCAAAGCTGTTGGAGGTCGACCAATGTCGGTTTCCATTCCATTTTCCGAAGAACCTGCTCCATCAGAAAGGGAGCATGCCCTGCGAGGAACAACGTCTTGCAGGACCGCACCCCCAGTCCCCGCCTTTGCCGATCCATCGCCTGGGCAATGCGACTTGCCTACGCGTCGATGACTGCATCGGCGATCGCGTCCAGATCACTGGGTGCCAGGCTGGCACCATCTTCTCCAACCATCCGTGCCAAGCGATAGCCTGCATGATCCTTGGTCTTGGGACGTCGATCGGAGGTATCGCAATCGTCTTCATCTTCCTCCAACCACCCCTTCCAAAGGTAGACGTCCTCGGTCGTCGCGAAGGACTCAGCCATCACGGGGCATTGGGCGCCATGTAGCGGCAACACATCCATCAGCGAAGCGATCGGAGTCCGCTGCACACCGGAGTAAACAAGTTGCCATTCCTGCAATCGCTGGCTGTCGGTCGATGCCGTGGTTTGTGGCTTGCCGTCGCCCAGCGGAATCAGGTCGGTGGTGGTCGAGCCGATATCGACCAATAGCCCCTGGACATCAGGGAAGAGCGACGCCACATAGCGGGCCAGTGCATCCCAGTTGGATGCAGCGACCGACCATGGGTTTCGGGCGGCCTGCGGCACACTGTACCACTTCCCCCCGACTCCATAGACTCGCACCCAAGGGCTGGGTACCACCAGCGTCAACTGCTCGAGAATCCTGCAAACGCCTTCTTCACGAGTCAGGAAGCAGTCGCACAATTCCCCTGTCATGGTGACTGCCAGATGCCGAAAGGGTGGGGAGCGATCGAGCAACTTTGCGATGGCCGAAGCGAGCCGCTGGGGCTGTTGCCAAAGTGCGAATGGCTCGCTGCACGCAAATTGATCGCCATCCGAAACCTTCAGATTCGCTCCACCAATGTCGATCCCAAGCCATCCACCCGATGGCGAAGGAATCGCAACAGCTTCCTGCGTTCCCTCTTCGGCGGTGAGACTTGAAGCTTTGGGTTTGCGTTTGGAGGTCATGTCATCCGTCGCTGTCGAGCAATTTCTGGAAGGCATCCAGCAATCTTTGGAAGTCCTTTTTCTCCATCTGGCTCCATCCACTGGAGCGATGCCGAATCAAGCTAAGCTTAAGCGATTCGGCCGCCTCCAGCACATCGTCGGGCAACCCGCGGATGGAAGCAAAAGGAGATATGGCAGCGACCGATTCGGAATCCAGGTCAGCGATCGATTCATCGTCATCAACCGCTCCCACTGCCTCCTGATCCCAATCGCCGAAGTCTGGACCTTCGTTCCTTGGGCCGCTGGTCCCGATCCGATCCTTCAATTGCGGATCCACTTCTGCCGACACCGCCTCCTCCATCCCGGCTCGCTCGTCCAACTCCGATTCCTCGGCCATCTCAATCGTCGCCTCGGGGAGTTCCGCATCGAGTCTCCCACGCGCTTCCCAGCGAGCTCGCTTCATCTGCGAGACGCTCCAGGGCGTCCGGCTGGCTCCTTCCAGCCACAGTTCGGCGTCCTCCCAATCCAAGGCGACCAGGAAGTGTGTCCAAAAAAGGCCAGGGTAGGTCGCCTGACTCTCCCCGAATCGCTCGTAAACCCGCCGCAGCCGACTGGCGTGATGAGGCGACAGGCCGCCGACACCACGAGCCCAGACTTCGTCGCGGAATTGCGCCGGATCGGCTCCGGCATCTACCAGCGCCTTCCTCCAGAGCGAGATGATCTTTCCCTTCTCCCAGTTGGTGTTGCTCACCAGTCGATGCCACCGACCGGCATAGTCCTGGGAGAGCGACTGCGTCTGAGGATCATTCCATGCCTCCAACAGCGAAGCCTCATCCATAGGCAAGGCATCCGAGGAGGACTGGGAAGGCAAGTGATGACTGGTACGCCGTTTGGCCATAAAAGATCGGTCCGCTCGAATGGAGAATGAGGCTGCCCTATCCCGTTTCCCCGAAGTGGTGTCCCATCGAATGGCCAGGGATAACGCAATGCTGCAAAAGGCAGCGACGGCTCCAGCCAACCAACGGGATTTCCTTTGGGGAGAAGAAACAAGCTAATAGTTTCAACGGTAGCGACCAAGACTTGAAAGGGAAGTTTCGAGCCACACCCTTGCGACACCCGGCCGTCCATGAGACTTAGCGAAAATTTGACGATTCGGGCGAATGCTTTCGCTGGGTGAGGATGGTGGAAACCCTGTCGATGGAAAAGCCTTTGCCATCGATGCAAACGCCGTCACGAAATAGCGATTGCTAGTCCCTCTGTTACCTCTCCGATTCTGGGCCCCCCGTGGGACACCCCTCTTCGGTTCCGTTATACTTCCGCTGTTCGCGTCGTTGCACTCAAACGGCCATCCGGTCGCCCCATCATCGACCGGCCCTTGGAAACCCTCCAATGCGGCCGTGGGAATCAGCGATCCTTAGTCCCATCTGCCGACACAAAAACCGGTCGACTGAAGTGCAATGGACGCCACGATCGCGGACCGAGACAGAACGGACGAAAGCCACCTTTTAGCTGCATCGAAGGAGTTCCAGATGGGAAACACCGAAGTCACCGTTCCAGTCACCGAGGTACCCCATGCAACGTATCCTTTTTTCAGCAACTTGGCAAAGATCATCAATTCCGGCCAGGCTCGTTCGATCATTCTGTATGGCAACATCTACGATCTCTATTACGACGGAAAGACGTACGTCCCCCTGATTCCGTTTCTGAATTCCAAGACGAAGATCCCCGGCCTGATTCAGATCGTCCACGAAGTGAACGGACCGATCCGCATCCATGAGGAAGACCGCGTGCGACTGCGGGAGGCATGGGCAGCTTGGCGCAATGGTGTCGCTTTAGATCAGGTGCCAGTCAAGGAAGTCCTGCAGGATGGATCGAAGTTCGAGCTTCGGAGGAAGGAATTCGACCAATACATGCGGGAGGTCATCGGCAGCGGGACGCAGGCTCTTGAATTCCTTCGCCAACTCACGATCTGCTCGCGGACGACGTTGAAAGAGAACCTGCTGATCTTCATTGAAGCGGCCGACATGCTGTTACCCGCTGGGGATGGCGATGTGGCGAAGATCAACGAAGCCCAGGTGCGCAGGATCGCCATTGTCACCGACTGGTTCAGCGACCCGTCGTTCTTTTCCGGCAAGGATACCGTCTGCTTGGTCGCCGAGTCGCGAAGTTTGATCCACCCAAGGATCTCGCGCTTGCCGCAGGTGCTATCGCTAGAGATACCTGCGCCAAATACAGAACAACGAAAGCACTTCGCCCAGTGGTATGCGGCGCAGCCGAATGTCGAATGGAAACCCGACAACCTCGACGAAATCGCTGTCTCGACAGCGGGACTCAGCCTGCACGCCCTTCGCCAACTCCTGCTGGCTGCTGACTACGCAAAGAAGCCAATCAGTCGCGATGATGTCACGTTGCAGGTAGAACAATTCATCCAGTCTCAACTGGGTGAAGATGTGGTCGAGTTCAAGAAGCCTAGCCATACGTTGGATGATTGCGTCGGCTTCAATAAACTCAAAGAATTCCTTCGCACCTATTTGATTCCGCGCATGCAATTACCCGACGATCGCGCTTTGCCAGGTGCCGCGATCGCCGGGCCTATCGGTGGTGGCAAGACCTTCATCTTCGAGGCGGTGGCAAGCGAGCTGAATATGCCAGTGCTGGTCCTCAAGAACATCCGCAGCCAGTGGTTTGGCCAAACCGATGTCATTTTTGAGCGACTTCGGCGCGTCCTGGAAGCTCTAGAAAAGGTGCTGATCTTTGTCGACGAAGCCGACACACAGTTCGGTGGCGTTGGTGAAGGGGCTCATGAAACCGAACGAAGGCTGACCGGAAAAATCCAGGCGATGATGAGCGATCCTAGGTTGCGCGGCAAAGTGATCTGGTTGCTGATGACTGCACGCATCCACCTGCTGAGCCCCGACATTCGCCGACCAGGTCGCGTCGGTGATTTGATCATCCCTGTGCTGGACCCTGTCGGCGAAGACCGACTGGAGTTCATCCGATGGATGCTGAAGCCGACGGGAATCAGCACCCCCGAACTGATCGATTGGTTGGATAAGGAAGGGCTCTCCGAAGACTTCTCCTCCGCAGGCTATGCGGCGCTCCGCAGCCAGTTCAAAGCGATTCCACCAAAGAACGAAGAAGAACTCAAAGGAATTGTGCTCGACTTTCTCCAGCCAGCGATCCAGCAGACGCGGCGCTACCAGACGCTGCAGGCGCTGATCAACTGCACGCGGCGAAGTCTGCTGCCAGATCCTAAAGTGAGCGATGAAGAGCGAGCCAAATGGGAGGAGGAGATCCGACTGCTGGAACTGCAGGGGATCCGGTGATGTCCGTGGCGATTCCAGATGCCCCATGCCAGTAAACTGCACCTGGAACCCCCATTTTTCCAACGAAATGCCATCCAGCACCCAGCGATCGAAGACCGAAGCTGGGTACTGGCACACAACGCGAAAATTCTTTCTACAATACGATCAGCGTGGACTGCGGGGCCGATCGTTTTTCCCCTGTCGTGGAAAACGCTCCTGCGTGCTTTTCCTCTCACGGTACGAACACCAGTGGTAGATCGGTGATGGGTGGCCTGGATTCGATCCGCAACAAGGTGATGGGGGAGATCTTCTTTGCACCGTCGGTGGTTGTGCCGACGGCAGCAGGAGGGATCGCGCTGGGCGCCGGCGTCGCGCTGGGGGCACCCGTGCTCATCGGCCTGGGAACAGTCGGCTTGATCGGTGGCCTGGGTTGGATGGCAGCGCGAGCCATTTTCATGCCAGAGAAAATCTCTGCCAGCAAACTCCAGCAGATGCAGGAAGAAGAGCGACAGGCGGAAGAGAAGCAATTGGACGAACTTCTCAAGAAACTGCGAATGGATCGCGATCACCGTCCGCAAAGCTATTTGAATCTAT
>JBJSWM010000306.1:0-709 GCA_046085865.1 Pirellulaceae bacterium | reverse complement strand
CTCATTCTTGGCGTCCTGGGACTGGTCAGCGTCCCCATCTTCAAGACCTACACCCATCTCCCTCCCTTCATGGGCATGATGCTCAGCCTCAGCCTCCTCTGGGTCGTCTCGGAACTGATCAGCCACACCAAGGACGAATCGACTCGCACCAGCACCAGTCTGCTGTCGGTACACAAACGGATCGATATGTCGAGCATTCTCTTTTTCCTCGGAATCCTTCTGGCGGTTGGCGCCCTGTCGGCCATCGGTACCCTAGGCCAGCTCGCCCGCTGGCTCGATCAAACCATCCCCTACCGCGAAGTGGTCGCGGTGATCATCGGTCTGCTCTCGGCCATCGTCGAAAATGTGCCGCTAGTGGCGGCCGGCATGGAGATGTATTCGATGCCGATCGACCATCCCTTCTGGATGCTGCTAGCCTACTGCGCCGGAACCGGTGGTAGTTGCCTCATCATCGGCTCGGCCGCCGGTGTCGCGGCGATGGGACTGGAGCATATCGACTTCGTTTGGTACCTCAAAAAAATCGCCCCCTGGGCACTCCTGGGTTACCTGGCCGGCATGCTAGTCTATCTCGCCCAATCCTGGCTGCTGGGATAAGGACTCGTCTGTAGCCAACGTCACATAGCCAAACTGGCATGTAGCCAACGCGGCCACGCGGTGGATTTTCTAGATCGAACTCGATTCCGGCCAATCCACCATCTGGCGATGGTGG
>JBJSWM010000305.1:0-2434 GCA_046085865.1 Pirellulaceae bacterium | reverse complement strand
TGCTTCGCACGTTCCAAGACGCTGGTGGATACTACGATCACAGTTACGTCGCGTGGAACGGCAAGATCTACTTCGCGGGTTTGACAGATGAAAACGGGTACGAATTGTGGGAGACAGACGGCACACCGGAAGGTACAAAGCTGTTTTATGACTTTTATCCTGGTGAGCGGGACGGGATGCCTTATGAAGTAGAATTTCTGAAGACCCCCGATGGTTTTTACTTCGCTTCGATCACTGAAGAGTACGGTGCCGAACTCTGGTTTTCCGATGGTACCGTTACGGGTACGGTCCTAGCAGCCGATGTCGAACCAGGACCGGATGGTAGTGACCCGATGGGGCTGCACTGGAACGGAAGTACCGTCCTGTTCCTTGCAAGTACCACTGCATTTGGCACTGAACCTTGGGCATTGGGATCTGTCGAGTTCGATTTCGGCGATGCCCCAGATAGTTACGGAACCCTGTTGGCTTCCGATGGTCCTCGACACCGACTAGGAAGTGGTCTGCACCTAGGGTTTTCCATCGATTCGGAGTTCGATGGCGCTCCAGGCTCTCTTGCCAACAAAGATGACACCTCGGGAATTGCTGATGAGGATGCTTCCACCTCAACTCCAAGTCTTGTGCTTGGCGTCATGAACGATGTCACGCTGATCGCCAGTGGTTCAGGCTTTCTCGATCTCTGGCTGGACATAGACCAGGATGGACATTTCAGCCATCCCGATGAGCATTTCACGCTGGGTGAGTCGGTGTTGATGGAACCTGGAGAAAACACCTTCCAGTGGATGCTACCCGAAGGAACGCTTCCGGGTATCACCTACGCGAGGTTGCGATTCAGTGCTACCGGAGGTTTGCTGCCGACCGGCGAAGCGATGTCCGGGGAAGTTGAAGACCATCGAGTGGTCATTCGCAGCAGTTCCAGCCAATCGGACTGGCAGAACCCAAGAGATCCTCACGACACCAACAACTCGGGAGATATCAAGCCAAGCGACGCTTTGGTGGTTATCAATTACCTGAATTCAGTGGGCCAGGGACCGCTGCCACCCAATCCAGGCATACCGCCCTTCTGGTACGACGTCAACGGGGATGGAAGCGCCACTCCCTTGGATGCTCTGCGGGTCATCAACTACCTGAACCTGGCAGGAGCCGGCGGCGAAGGAGAAAGCTCGATCGGTTCAATGATTCTGGTAACCGGCGACAGCAACTTGGCTTGGCCTTTTGCCAGCGTGGAGGTGATTGGCGGTCCAACCGATTCCAATGACAATTTGATCTGGAATGAACTTGAATGGATCTCCAACGAAACCTTCGACGAAGTTGTCCTTGGAGGTGCGGATGATACGACTTACGAACTATCGGGACCTGGAGAAGATCGTGCGTATACGGCCACGACTGAGTCGGTCGATCAGGTGATGACCGATCAAGAGTTGGAGTTGATTTTGATGACAACGCCACCGCTTCAAACCCAGCTTTCCAGCTTTTGGATTGAGCTTCGCAAGAGGATGGCTGGGAAAATCTAAGCGATCGCCGGTAGGATTCCATCGCTACACCGCGCAGAAAAATTCGACCAGATTCCAAGTAGGAATCGCATTTGGAATGGCGATTCTCGATCTCTGCGTGACTTCGCTGCTTCGCGCGACCCGAAAAGGGAGTGGCGCGATGTCGCAAGAAGTCGTGGGGGCGAGGATCTTCGTCCTGCGAGGATTTTCCGCATGGCGATGGCATTCTATGTAGCCCGATCGTTTCGCCCTTTGCTGTTCATCGCATGGGGTTTTCGGTGAAACCGGAAGCAGAGCACCCATGTCATGTGGCAATCTTCCATAGCAGCGGGCATTTGAAGTTCAAGAGACCCAAAGAACCGTCGGTTGGTTCCATCGGATTCCGAACGGGGCAAGCCATTGCTCTTTTGTGCCAGCCGACGTGATACCCAAGCCACCGTTCCGCTGCGTCTTGGAGGAATTCTGGAGGTACGGGCGAGCCATCTGGTGACCATCCGAAGACGATGCCAAATCGATACTCGGTTTCCATGGGCACCCCTTGGCAAGGCAAGATGAAATCTTCATCCCCTTCAGCCAAGTGGTTCGTAGTGGCTCAAGCCGTAATAGAAAGTGATGAAACTCTGAGCGACGCGATCAAAGCCACCGGCAAAATGCCCAAACCGCTCGTGTGCGACTTGAGAAAGGAATTCCATGCCTCTGGCAGTCGAGTGTCCATGGATAGACAATGCTGCCGCGTACACCTCTGCCACATCCCTCATACACAGATCGGCTCGGTAAAAATTCAGGTCGAATGAACGGCGATCGTTCTGCTCTTCGCAAACTTCGAGCAGAAACAGGTTTTGAGGTGCTGTTCGCTGGTATGCTTTGGAAAGCAATCTCATTGCGACTTCTTGGATCTTCTCTCCCTCTCGTCCCTTCAAAAGCTCATCCAACTGCCGCTCGAT
>JBJSWM010000304.1:0-3636 GCA_046085865.1 Pirellulaceae bacterium | reverse complement strand
AGACGGGGAACCCAGCGGCGTTTCGAACCGGGATTGGACTGGCGATTGCGACGCTGGTGTTGGTCCTTTTTTCGATCAATTCCGACTCGCCTCGCAAGGAGGTGGTCCGGCAAATGGATCGTGTCATGAGCCTAGTGGCAGCCAATCGGATCGAGGAGATTGAACGAATGCTTTCGCCAGGGGCCTCTCCGGCGCTGCGCGATGGGATCGCACAGAGCCGTGGGGTTCAGGTCGAGAAAGCTCAGATCACCCGTCTTCACGGAATCGATCTATCTCCCAGTTCCGCTCCCACGACGGCACGAGTGCGGATGAATGTCGTCGTGCAAGCGGACGTCGGGGGGGCGGGGCGAGATTTCCCCCAATACGTCGAAGTCGAATTCCATCGGGAAGGGAAAGAGTGGAAGATTTTCGAAGTGTTCCATGGGGAGCCGACGATTGGATTTCAGAATGATCCATCGAGCAAAGTGCGGCGGTTCGAGGGGCCAGGGCGGTGGACTCGCTGAGAATTCGGTTGGTGTGGTGGGATGGAGTCTCGTGGCGGTTTTGGGAATGCGCATCGGTACCTCGGTCGACGGACTCCATGGATGGAGACTTTCTAGGAATAGGGCGGCTCAATGCTTCTGCAACGAACTGGCGATGGTTGGAGCGTCACGACTCCTGCCAAGGTGAATCTCCACCTGGAGGTGCTGGGGCGGCGGGAGGATGGCTACCATGAACTGGACACGATCCTTGTCGCGATCGATCGCACCGATCGGTTGTTGGTGAGACGATTGGAGTCGACGGAGATTCGCTTCCGCGTGAAAGTGCCGGAAATCGGGCGGTTTCCGGCTCACTGGAATGTTCCATCCGACGCATCGAACCTTGTGGTGCGGGCCTTGGAGCGACTGAGAGCCGAGTGGGGAGTCTCCGATGGGCTGGAGGTGGTGCTGGAGAAATCGATTCCTGCGCAGGCAGGATTAGGTGGTGGAAGCAGCGATGCAGCGGCGGCATTGGTGGCAGGGATGTTGGCGCTTCGAGGTGCGGTCGACTGGCCACTGGCTCATCAACTGGCCGCCTCCTTGGGCAGCGATATCAATTTCTTCCTAACGGGTCCTGCAGGGCGATTGTGGGCGGCGCGAGCCGTAGGGCGGGGGGAGGTGCTGGAGCCGATCGCATCGGGCAGGGAATTGCAGGTCCTCGTGTTTCAACCTGAGCAGACCTGTTCGACGCGAGAGGTCTTTGCTCTGGTTACCCATTCGCATGAGAAAGTGTCTTCGGCGGCATGCAAAGAGTGGTTGGAGGGATCCGGCGATTCAAGTCGGATGCCGATGTGCGTCAATCGGCTGGAGTTGGCGTTAGCTGAGAAGGTGCCATGGGTGCAGGGTGTCCGGCGGGTTCTCGAGGAGCTATCGAGGGAGTCGACGTGGCTTGGCCATTCGATGACAGGTAGTGGAGCCGCCTTTTTCATCGTCGATTGGGATCGACCGAAACTCCAGAGGCTTCAGCAGCGGTTGGGCGAGCTGCTGCGGGTGGATAGTTGGTTGGCCGCGTCGTGGACTGCACCATCGGTGGAGCAGCAGTTGATGGATCTGAAAGGCAACGGACAGGTTTGAGCCGGCTGGCGTTTCCACGGTGGAAGATCGTGGCATCGGCAGGCAATCGCGGCGTCCATCTGTTATGATGATTTGCGTTCAGGGCGTTCTGTGGAAGCCCTTTCTGATGACGGCTGCAACGAAGGAGCGAGGGAGCGATGGGCAAGGCTCTTCCGGATCTAAGGACGGTGTCGGCGTTGATTCTAGGTGGCGGACGCGGCACCCGGCTTTATCCGCTCACCAAGATCCGCGCCAAGCCGGCGGTGCCACTTGCGGCCAAGTACCGACTGATCGATATTCCGATCAGCAACTGCATCCACTCGGGTATCAACAAGATCTTCGTCTTGACGCAGTTTCTGTCGGTCAGTCTTCACAAACACATCCGCCAAACCTACGTATTCGATCAATTCAATGGCGGATTCGTTGAACTTCTGGCGGCTCAGCAGACGATGGACGCGGAGACCAATTGGTATGAAGGCACCGCCGATGCCGTACGAAAGAACCTGCTTCACCTTGACCGGAAGGATCTGAAGTACGTTCTGATTCTTTCGGGCGATCAGCTCTATCGCATGGACTACCGTGACATGCTTCGAACCCATGTCGAATCGGGGGCGGAGGTAACGATTGCCGCGATCCCGGTGCATCGCGGGGAGGCGAAGTCGCTGGGAGTGCTGCGTTGCGATGACTCGGGAAGGGTTCAGGGATTCCTCGAAAAACCCCAGTCCGACGTCGAGATCGATTCGATGAGGATGCAGCCCGGTTGGATCGATTCCCGAGGGATCGATGCCAAGGGGAGAGACTGCCTTGCCAGCATGGGCCTTTACATCTTCAATCGCGACCTGCTTTTTGATGTCCTGGACAAGACGAATTACCAGGACTTTGGAAAGGAAGTTTTTCCGGCGGCGATCCGAAGTCGACATGTCCAGGCCCATCTCTTTGATGGCTACTGGGAGGATATTGGGACCATCCGTGCGTTTTATGAAGCCAACTTGATGTTGGCCAAGCCAGATCCTTCGTTTGATCTGCTGAATGCAGAGCAACCGGTCTACACGCGGCCACGTTTCCTGCCTCCTTCGGTGATCGAAGGGGCGACGATTCATGATTCCTTGATATCCGAGGGATGCCGAATCGGGAAAGGGGCGGTGATCGAGAACAGTGTCATCGGAGTGCGCTGCAACATCGGCGAGGGGGTCACAATCCGCAATTCCATCCTGATGGGTGCCGATTATTTTGAATCCGACGAAGAACGGCAGCGGTTGCGAAGCCGTGGAGGGATTCCGGTCGGGATCGGCAAAGGAAGCCTGATCGATCGAGCGATTTTGGATAAGAACTGCAGGATTGGACAGCATGTCCAGGTGGTCAATCGATACAACAAAGACCAGTGCGACGATCACGCGCCCATCTACATTCGCGATGGAATTCCGGTGATGATCAAGGATGAGACTTTGCCGGATGGGTGGACGATGTGAACTCTCGGATCGTCGTTGATGGCGCTGTAATACGAAGGCTTATCATGAGCAAATTCGATGCAGGCCCTCGCGAATGTGGACGAGATCCCTAGGGTGCCGCTTCTGGCTATTGCTGATTTCTCTCCTGGGCTGGACAATCGACAGCATCGTCGTTGAGCGTCTTTGGAAGACGTTTCTACAGAGAGCATTGGGACGATCTTGGATGCATTGAAGATTGGGTAGGGACATTCATTCCTGCCGCGATGGATCGATGCATGGAATGATCCAATTGCAGTTGCTGGACTGAGAGCATCAGGGGAGCCGCAGATGATCCGACCGATCCGCAAGCTGTTGGTAGCCAATCGTAGTGAAATCGCTACGCGTGTCTTTCGAAGCGCCCACGAACTGGGGATACGGACTGTCGCCGTCTATTCTCATGAGGATCGCTTTGCGCTCCATCGATTCAAGGCGGACGAGGCGTATCAGGTTGGCAAGCCGGGGGAACCGATTCGGTCCTACCTGGACATCGACCGGATCGTCGAAATCTGTTTGGAACGAGGCGTTGATGCGGTCCATCCGGGTTATGGCTTCCTATCGGAGAATCCGGATTTTGCGGA
>JBJSWM010000303.1:0-1833 GCA_046085865.1 Pirellulaceae bacterium | reverse complement strand
CGGGATTCGCCGACGAGTCGTACTTGCCATCCTTGATGACGTACTGGCGTACCTGACCACTGGCGATCGTGACATCCGGCGTGAAGGTGACTTCTCCGGCGGGAACAGGTGATCCCTTGAAAGTCACCGAACCGGAGATTTGTCCGGTCGGTGCCTTGCTGGAGCAACCGATGCTGGCAAGCAGCAATCCTAGCAGAAGCAGACGTGTCATTCGGTACCCCAATCTACCCCAAGCGACTCGCCGTCGGCGGGGTTGCAAAGCCGCTGGAAAGTGACGACGTTGATGTTGCCCGAGAGCATCGAAACACTGCCATCGGCAAATCCAGTGACCATGACCGGACCATGCATCGCCTGGGGCCGTCGCCAATCGCAACCGGTATCGAAGGTGCCTACCTGAATGCCGCCTGGATTCCGAACGCCGTTGAAGGGATTCCGGAAGTTCGGATCGGATCGAGGGCCGGGACCTGCTGCGTAGTTGGCCGGATTGCGCAATGTGGGATCGATCACCGGGCAATCCCACCACGTGTAGCCTCGATTGACTTCCGTAGCCGTTCCGTTGACCGTGTCGAGATTGCTTGCCGTGGGAGCTCCATCAATCCAAGGGCTGAAGGTCCCATGGCGACCACCTCGCGACCAGATGCTGAAGGTGAAGGATCCGGTGGAAAGGTTGGGCGTTCGGCCGCGAGCCGGGAAATCGAAACCGTAGCAAGCCGCCTGTCGCTCCACACTGAAAATCGTATTGGTCAGACCATCGTTGACATAAGCCAGTTTGGCGTTGGGCTGTGTGGGGTGCCCGTTGTTGAAGGTGACTGTGCAAAGCTGGGCATTGATGGCATAGGTGGTGCCACCGTAGGGAGTCGTGCCGATGTTCGTACGGGCGTTGTTGAGTGCCAGTGCTTTGCCAGTGAACAGAGCCGAGGAGAGGGTCACATCCTCTGGACAGGCAAAGCTTGGAACGCCAAAGGTCCTCACTTCCCAACTAATCCCATTGGCTTGGTTGTAGATCGGATTTTGCTCCAGGTAAGGCAGCATCATGTAGTGCCCCGAGGCAAGAATTGCCGGCCTCGCGCCAGCGCCGGTTCCTTTGGCATGGGTCCAAGGAGGCAGCGTCTTGAATGCGCTTTCAAAATTCAGCGCCGCAAGGCTCAATTGCTTGACATTGTTCTGGCACTGAGCACGCCTGGCGGCAGCCCGCGCCGACTGCACGGCTGGTAGCAGCAAGCCGACCAAAACTCCAATAATGGCAATCACCACCAGCAGTTCCACCAAAGTGAACGCGCGATGGGCCGCTCGTCGAATGTTCATCGAAGACTCTCCCCACTACAGATCAAAAACCGACGAAGAATACGAAAGAGAAAAAAAGAAGAAAACAAGAGCATCGAATCCCAGACTAACTTAAACCCCCTATTGAGGGCAACAGAACTACCTTAAACTCTCGCAGGTTGATGGAAAAAAGCTCCATCCGACCCGAAAGCAGTGAATCCGCCTGGCTCGAATCCGACCCCGTCAACTCACGCAGTCACCATGGCCCAGCGAAGCAAGAGCAATCGATCGTTCCACACTCTCCGTGGCTCTGTGCCTCCGTGAGTGGCAAAAAACGCGATCCAGTTTTTTTGGCTGGTGCTGCTCTCTGGATCGATTAGTTTTCGTCCAGATCGAAGAGTGCCCGAGTGAACGACTCAGGATCAAACTCAGCGAAGTCAGGAAGTTTCTCCCCCAGCCCCACGAACTTCACGGGGAGGCCGAATTGCTTCAGGATGGGGACCACCACACCCCCTTTGGCGCTTCCGTCCAATTTGGCCAGCACGATGCCGGTGCAGCCAGCGGCATCGG
>JBJSWM010000302.1:0-5551 GCA_046085865.1 Pirellulaceae bacterium | reverse complement strand
CTGAACCAACCTGCCATCCTTCGGGTCGATCGCCAGAACTTCGTGGTACCCTGCCACCCAGACTTGATTCCGGCCGGCATCGGATGCGATCGCAGCGATTGGCAAGGGCTGAACGTAAACGTTAGGTGGTTCTGCCAGGTAAGGGGTATCGGGAGAGAGCTTCCATAGCGGCGTCGAAGCATCGATCTCCCAAGGAGTTCCCGCAACGATCCACTGGCGCAGCAGATCGATTTCCGCTGGGCTGCATCGATCGCCTTCAGGCGGCATCTGCAGATCAGGGTCGGTGCTGGTCAATCGTTGAAGGATGAGACTTTCATCGACCGGCTGTCGCTGGACAATCGGCCCCAGGCCGCCGCGTGATCCGATCAGACCGCCGATCGATTCGAGGTTCAATTCCCCTTCTGCCTTCCGGGCGTGGTGGCAGCTGACGCACCGCCGCACCAACAATTGGGCAACCTGCGATGTCGGAGTCTTTGGGTCTTGTCGATCCTGGGACTGCAATGGCGAAGCCGGGAATACAAACCCAAGGACGACCATCAGTATCAGGATCCAGTGGGTCATGGAAATTTCCGGCGGAGTGATGCAGCGGTCTGGTCGTCGTCAAAAACTTCTTCGGCAGCGCGGTGCAGCGTTCATGCCAACAGCTGTTTCACCACATTGCCGTGGATGTCGGTCAAGCGAAAGTCGCGGCCTGCCCAGCGGTAGGTCAGTTTTTCATGATCGAATCCCATCAGGTGCAGCATCGTGGCATGCAGGTCGTGCACGTGGACGCGTTGGTCGACCGCCTTGAATCCAAATTCGTCGGTCGCTCCGTAAGCCTGTCCCCCTTTCACGCCGCCTCCTGCCATCCACACGGTGAAGCCCCAGTGATTGTGGTCGCGGCCGGTCATGGTGCCCTGGTTGGCCCCTTCCTTGGGAAGTTCGACGGTGGGAGTTCTTCCAAACTCTCCACCCCACAGCACCAGTGTTTCCTCAAAAAGCCCTAGGCTCTTCAGGTCGCTCAGCAACGCAGCGATTGGCTGATCGGTCTCGCGGGCCAGTTGGCGATGGCCTTCCTCGATCTTGTCGTGATGGTCCCAAGGTTGACCGGCGCCATGCCAGACCTGCACGCAGCGCACGCCGCGTTCGATCAGGCGGCGCGCGATCAGTAGCTGCCTGGCCTGCACCGTCGAACCGTAGCGATCGAGCACATGCTGAGGTTCGCGGGAAACATCGAACGCGTCGGCCGCTTCGCTTTGCATTCGGTAAGCCAGTTCCAGCGATTCGATGCGCGCCTCCAGCATTCCATCGGCCGGTCGCGTCTGTTGATGCTTTGCATTCCAGGCCTGCACCAGATCCAGCAGTCGCCGCTGACGATCTGGCGACATCGATCGATTGACCGAATCCTCGATCAGCTTGTCGACCGACTGGTGCTTGGTATCGACGTAGGTTCCCTGAAAAATGCCGGGCAGAAAACCAGCCTGCCAATTCTGGGACTCCTGAATCGGATAGCCTCCCGGACACATGGCGATGAAGGCCGGAAGGTTTTCGTTCTCGGTCCCCAGGCCATAGGTCATCCAGGAACCGAAACTGGGCCGAACCAATCGCGCCTCTCCCGTATTCATCAGCAGCAGGGAAGGCTCATGATTGGGGACGTCCGCATGCATCGAACGGACGACGCAAAGATCATCCGCATGCATCGCCGTCTTCTCGAACAGTTCGCTGATCTCCAGCCCGCTCTGTCCATAGCGTCGGAAGCGAAAGGGGCTTGGGTAAAGCGATCCCGTGGGCCGTTCGGTGCGCGGTGTTTCACCCGGCATCGGCTGGCCAGCGTACTTCAGAATCGATGGCTTGGGGTCGAACGTATCGACGTGGGAGGGACCGCCATTGCAAAAGATGTGGATCAAATGCTTGGCGCGCGCCGGAAAGTGTGGCGTCTTGGGAGCCATCGGGGAGGCTCGCTGGGCACCGGCCTGAAGGCTGTCGGCCAGCAGTCCGGGCAATGCCAGTGCCCCCACCCCCAACCCACAGCGACTCAACCAGCCCCTGCGATCGACCAGGTGTCTTTCCGATTCCAATCGATTCATCAGCAGATTCCCTTGATCGTATGCTCTCGAGCCCTGGTGCCCAGGATGCTGGGCATCGCCCCAGTGATTAATCGATAAAGCTGAATTCGTTGGTGGCCAGCAGCGCCTGGACCAGCAGTCCCCATCGCTTGGCATCGGTGCCGCCGGGGATCGCCAGAAACTCCCTTGCCTGCTCCACTTCTTCGATACTGGCTGGTCGGCGGAGCACCGATCGGAAGACTTCCTGGATCGGCAGGTCACCCGCCTGCGGCGCGACTTCCCCCTGCGCCAAAACCGACTCCAGTGGCCATCGCGCCGCCAGGCGTTCTCCCATCGACTTGGTCAACTGAATCACCATGGCGCTATTGAGGACAAAAAGCCCTTGCTGCGGGACGGTGGTCGCTGCGCGCTGCGGGACATGCGTGTCCGGATTGGCGAAGTCAAAGGTGCGGAAGAGCCCGGGCAGATTCTGTCGGTCGATCGATGCATAGAGTGTGCGGCGATTCGAAAAAGGCTCGCTGTGGATCGTCTGGCTGGGGCCACCGACCGTACGATCCAGTTCCTGGCAGGCATCCAGCATCGAGTCGCGCAGCGATTCAAAATCAAGCCGCTTGCGGTTGGCGCGCCAGATCGCACGGTTCTCCGGGTCGACCCCCGCCGCCTCCTCCCGCCAGTCGCTCGACTGCCGGTAGGCCGCCGAACTGACAATCGTGCGGACCAACCACTGGATCGAATCCTCATGCCGATGCAGCTCCACCGCTAGGCGATCGAGCAATGGTTGCTGGATCGGAGGTTCGCAGCGCAGTCCAAAGTCGCTGGGAGTGTCGACCAAAGGACTGCCCATCAACCAGCCCCAGACCCGGTTGACCAGGACTCGACGGGTCAGCGGATTGGCCGGGTCGGCGATCGCCTCCGCCAGATCGATGCGGCCACTCCCTTGGTCCAGAGGACGAGGCTCCCCTCGGGAAAGCACGGCGATGAAACGTCGCTGGATCGTCTCCCCATGCTGCCCTTGCTGCCCGCGCAGAAAGATGTAGCTGGGCCTCTGCTCGGCGCGATCCACCAGTCGCATCGGCGATGGATCGCCGCCTGGTTCCTCGCTGTTGGTAAAAACCCCATGCAGGGAGTAATACTCCGCCATCGAAACCGGATCGAATTTATGGTCATGGCAGCGGGCGCATCCGACGGTGGTCGCCAGCAATCCACGCGTGACCACATCGATTCGATCGTCGGCGATGTCGTTGGGGTTGTTCAAAAAGCGGCGTCCCAGAGTCAGCATCCCCATCGCATCCAGATGCCCCATCTGGTTCTGTGGATCCAGCCGATCGGCCGCCAATTGATACCGAACGAACTGGTCGTAAGGAAGATCCTGCCGAAACGATCGAATCAGCCAGTCACGGTAACGAAAGGCATGAGGGTAGGCGCGGTCTTCGGTGAAGACATAGCCCTTGGTGTCGGCGTAGCGCACCACGTCCATCCAACGCCGCGCCATCCGCTCACCGAACTGAGGCGACTGAAGATAGCGATCCACCAACCGCAAATAGGCATCCTCACTCGAGTCTGCCAAAAACGCTTCCAGTTCCTCAGAAGCTGGCGGAAGCCCAAGCAGATCGAATGAAAGTCTGCGGATGAGAATGGCTGGGGCAGCCGGGGGATTGGGAGTCAATCCGCGCGACTGCAGTAGCGCCAGCCAATCTCCATCAATCGGTTGCTCCATCGAACTTCCCGCATCGCCAGAAGCCGTTGCCGGCTTAGCGACAGGGGGCTGATAGGCCCAATGCTCTTTGGCGCGATCGGCCTTGGTCTTCGGCCGCGCGGCATACGCTTCGGCGCTCTCCTCGCGTGGATCGGGCATCCCCAATTCCACCCACCTAGCGATCGCTGCGATCGCCTCCTCCGGCAACTTGCCATCGGGAGGCATCTGGAGCGCCGGATCCCCATACTGCACCGCTCGCAGCAATCGACTCTCCGCCGGACTTCCTCCCTTCAGCGTCCCATGCACCCCGCCTCGCTCCATCGCCTGGCGACTATCCAGCAGCAATCCACCCTCCGCCGTTCCAGATTCGATCGAATGACATTCATAGCACCGTTCGACCAGAATCGGACGGATCGATGACTCAAAAAAGTCTTCCCCAGCTCGATCGACTTCCTTCGAAGTGGCGAGAACCTCCTGTGCCAAAAGGGGAACTTGCATCAAAATGCCGACCCACCCGAAGACCATCGCGATCCAAAGGCTCTGGCCGGTATTGGTTCGTTGCGTTGCGAAGCTAACCATGGAGGGAGCGGTTTCCGATATCGATGGGTTGGGATCTTGGTAGGCAACCCGCAAAAGTGGCCCAAACTTCTCGGCAAATACCAAATCGGCTTGGAGCCCCCAGTGCTTGGAGCCCCCAGACGGCTCGGGCGGGAAAGCGGGGATCGATTTCGAGGTGGGAGTCCAGCCGAACCGAAAGCGTCCCGCCGGACTCTCTCTATAATCGCACGAAGACTACTTCCGAACAACTCCCGCCGTTTCCAGCCGGAAAGGGTCGGAAAACCGATCGGCCATCCGTTTGACACGAAAAGGGGCATCGCGCACCATCCGATCCACCCGGCCAACCGAATGCGGCCCCGATCAGTTCCAGTTTCGTAGTCGACTGCGATTCCACTTCATTCCTTCTTCCTTTTTCGCATTCCGATTTTTCCACTATGGCAAAACTTTATTTCTATTATTCGTCGATGAATGCCGGCAAGTCGACGATGCTCCTGCAGTCCAGCTACAACTACCAAGAGCGGGGTATGGAGACGATGATCCTCGTTCCCGACCTCGATCGACGTTTTGGAGAGGGAATCGTTGGGTCGCGAATCGGACTGAAGGCCAAGGCCCATGTCTTTCAGCCTCTGGACGATCTGCAGGGGATCGTGCGAAAGCATTTGGCGCAGCAACCGGTCGATTGTGTCCTGGTCGATGAAGCGCAATTCCTGACGCGTCAGCAGGTGCGGCAGCTGAGCGACTTGTGCGACTTTGAGGGGATCCCGGTGCTGGCCTATGGCCTGCGGACCGACTTCCAAGGGGAGCTCTTCGAGGGGAGTCGCTATCTCCTGGCATGGGCCGATGCCATGATCGAAGTCAAAACCATCTGCCACTGCGGTCGCAAGGCGACGTTTGTTCTGCGCGTCGATGCGGACGGGATCGCTGTACGAGATGGCCAGCAGGTGGAGATCGGCGGCAATGACCGCTATGTCTCTGTCTGTCGCCGACATTTCAAGGAAGGCAAGCCCCACGGATCCCGCAGCGACGCCTCCTGAATAACGCGACGCCTCCTGAATGACTCTGCGCAACTCCAGTCGTCTCGGCTTCATGGCGATCAGCCGAAGGGAATCGATCAGAGCATCGGAACAGGAAGCAAGAAGGCGTGTTGCAGAAAGAGGACTAGTCCTCCTTCCCACGAGGCAAGGGTCGCTAGATAGAGGAAGCCCAGGTAGAGCAGACCGCTGGCCAGCGGCAACAGTTTCGCGCTCCACCG
>JBJSWM010000301.1:0-1955 GCA_046085865.1 Pirellulaceae bacterium | reverse complement strand
CATTTGACCGCCATGCACGGCGGAGTGCCGCTGGTTACCTCGCAGCCCTGGTCGATTTGGGCATGGCGACTGACCAGTTGGTTGAAGAAGGAAGTTTCCCGTTCGTTGGTTCGAGCCTAAACGCTTTTTTGGCACGCGAATTGCAGATTTTGGTGAAGTGATCGGTCTGGTTGCGTACGGAAGAAGGTTTCCAAAGGTGTGAAGCGATGGCATGGTTGCTGAGGCCAAAGAAGAACGACGCCGGGCCTGACGAAGCTGTCCAGGTGCCAGGTGCTGATTCGGCGCAAGCTGTCGGCGATGGCGCTGGAAATGGAGCGACGGTTGGAACGGAAAGCAGCGCAGCATCTTCGTCACCTGCTCCCGGCGTGCCCAGTTCGCCATCGAATGGCGTGGTGGTGAAGCCACCGGAAGAGGTTTCTGAATACATTGAGGACCCGAAGTTTGTTGCGCTAAAGCGTGAGTTGCACCAGGAGGTGATTGCGCAACTGGACCCGGTTGCCATCGGGAAGGCGTCGCCCGAGCAGTTGAGGGCAGAGGTGCGTCGGCAGGCAGAGATTCTGTGTCGTAGTCGCAAGGATCTGCTGACGTCGGCGGAGCATGAGCGCTTGATCAAGGAAGTGATGGACGAGGCGTTTGGGTTGGGGCCGCTGGAGCAGTTGCTGTCGGACCCGGACATATCGGACATCCTGATCAATGGCCCGAAAATGATCTACATCGAGAAAAAGGGAAGGTTGCAACGGACGCATGTCACCTTCCATGACGACCGCCATTTGGTTCAGATCGTTCAAAGGATTGCTGCGCAGATCGGTCGACGCGTCGATGAAATGAGCCCGATGGTCGACGCACGACTCGCCGATGGCAGTCGTTTGAATGCGGTGATTGCCCCGGTCGCTCTCGATGGGGCTCTTGTGTCAATTCGTCGATTCGGTGCCAAGCCTCTGCACCTTCAGAAGCTGGTCGAGAATCAATCGATCACGCAGGAGATGGTTGACTTTTTGATCGCCAGCGTCAAGGCGCGAGCCAACATCATCATCTCTGGGGGTACGGGAAGCGGGAAGACGACGTTGCTCAACAGTCTGTCGCGTTTCATTCCCGAAGACGAACGGGTGGCTACCATTGAGGATGCCGCCGAATTGCGGCTGCAGCAGCCTCACGTGGTTCGGATGGAAACCAGGACCGCCAATCTGGAAGGGCTAGGCGAGATCACCACGAGGGACTTGGTGCGAAACGCGCTTCGGATGCGGCCAGACCGGATTTTGATCGGGGAGTGCCGTGGTGCTGAAGCACTCGACATGCTTCAGGCGATGAACACGGGGCATGAAGGAAGTTTGACGACCATCCACGCCAACACCACTCGCGACGGAGTCAGTCGATTGGAAATGATGGCCAGCATGGCTGGGTTCGATATGCCGATCTGGGTGATTCGCAAACAGATCGCTTCGGCCGTCAATATCATCCTGCAGGTCTCGCGGCTTAGCGGCGGCGTGCGGAAGGTAACGAGGATTTCCGAGATCACCGGGATGGAGGGAGAGGTGATCAGCATGCAGGACATTTTTGAATTTCGGCAGACCGGCCTGAACAGCGACCGCGTCGCGATCGGTCAATTTGCTGCCACGGGGATCCGACCATCGATCATCAACCGGATTCACTCCTACGGCATTGATCTGTCCAATGAGATGTTCGAAAAACGCGTCCTCATGGACTGCAAAGGGAGAGTCTAATGGAACTGAATCTCCTGAGTGTCCTCGCCTTTCTTTCTGGGGTTTTTCTGGTTGCCGGGGTCAATTGGGCGTTGTCTGACATTGTTGATGATCGAAGGCGAAGGGCGAGAGAAAAACTTGCGGCCGAACTGATCGAACGGCAGGCGGATCGAGCCCGGGCGATGATGGTCAACCAGCAGGTCTACGAGCAGGCTGCGGCTGGGACACTGGATCCGGATGCAGGGATGACTGCGG
>JBJSWM010000300.1:0-1214 GCA_046085865.1 Pirellulaceae bacterium | reverse complement strand
ATACCTCCCTAGATTAACTATCGACCACTGACAGCCGAATGGATTTCGTGGAGCGGTGACTCGATGTAGGTCGGAAACCGGAAAAAATCGCAGGACCGCTATAAACGAATCAATCTTCCTTGAGCAATTTGCCGATACGATCGATGAAGGGCGTCCCAGCGTGCGGTCTGGGCCTGCAAACCAACAGGATTTTCAATCGGCTGGAGGCCACTAAACGATGTCGGAAAAAACTGCCTTCTCGAAGTTGCCTTTGGCTGTCCTGCTCGCATTGACTCTTGGATCCCTGGTGACCAGTTCCGGCTGCCAGACTTCGGTTGCCGGCCAAACGCTGCCAAGTCCATTTTACCTCTACGACGATGTTCAGTACTTCCCGGCAGGGCCCGAGAATAAACTTGCCAACGAAACCGCTGCCCTCAAGGCTGCTCGCGCGGAAGCTCGTTCGGCTCAACAAAGACGCTAGATCCACCCGCTACCGCCCTGCCACCCGCTTGGGTGGCCCCTGCCACAACTTCGCCAGGATCTGTTTTCTCCGACTGCTCGCTAAGGCTTGCTAGCCTAGCAGTTGAGACCCTTTGGCGATGCCAAGGGGTGTGAGAATGCGTGGCTTCTCCATTTCGTTTCGGCCTTGCGATTGTCATCCGTAGTTGCGAGCGATTGTGAAATGTTTCATAATCGTTTCCAGCGTTGCGGGGCCTTAGATCACTGGTGGCAGGCTCTGCGCTAAGCTCGCAGAGCAGCATTGGATTCCCAAAGTCGGAGGGCGCGTGAGCCGACTTTGAGATCGCGGTCTGGTCACCAGTCGGTACCATTGCTGGTGCCCCACGAGGGAGTGAACCGATGGCAGGACGATGGGATTTGAAGAAGGGACTAACCCTTCCGATTTCTGGTAAGCCGAGACAAACCATCGAGCCGACGCCGCCACCCCAAAAGATAGCTCTAATTGCGAGCGATTATCCGGGGATGCGACCGACGATGGAGGTCGAGGAGGGGGAATCGGTCGAGGCAGGCCAAATTCTTTTTTCCGACAAAAAGACAGATGGTCTTCGCTACACCGCACCGACATCCGGCAGAGTCGCCAGAATTCTTCGCGGGGAGAAACGATCTTTTCTGGGAGTCGAATTGGACGTGGAACAGCGCCCGGGAAGGGAGTTTTTCCGTCCATCGCAGGGCCTTGAAACAGCTAGCTCGGACGACTTGAGGAACCTTTTGGTTGA
>JBJSWM010000299.1:0-1071 GCA_046085865.1 Pirellulaceae bacterium | reverse complement strand
TGATCTTTCCGCGTTGCGGGATGCCGCGATCGATCATTCATCGTCCTGCGACGAATTGGCGAGGACTCGAGAGATGCAAAAGCAGACCAGAGCCAGCACACTGCCGATCGACACCGTCATAAAAAGCCATCCAAGGGTGGTCATAATTCAGGTTGCCTTGCGTAGATTCGAGATCGAGGAAATGGATCACGCGACTTCGATGTGCAATTCTCAGAGGATCGATCGTCCCTCTTGCTTCCATCGTTTGCTGGCAACGGATACCAGGGCCAAGAGCAGCACCATGCAGCCGGCGACGATGCCGAATCCAGTAGCCAGCACCGGGTCCTCGAACTTCTTGACCAGCTCCAGTTTGCCCTGGGCATCGCGAGCGATCAGTTGGCTGATGAGGATCCAGATAAGGAACAGCGGGGAGACGTAACGGATGACAAACTGAACAAAGGCGGGAACCTGCAGCTGGGCACCGCTGTCGAGTTCTGCCTTCCCTTTCTGGATCCCGAAGACCCAGCCGTAGAGTATCGCTTGGACCAGAGCCAGGACCACGATGAACATCTCACCGCTCCAGTAGTCGATCGCCGACAGCCCCTTCAGTTCGCCGCTTCGAAGAACGATCCAGCCCGTTCCAATCAAAGAAAGGACAAACAGGATCGCTGTGGCTCGCATGCGGTTCCATCCCAGTCCTTCTTCGAAGAAGGCCAGTACCGGCTGCAGCATCGAGATGCTGCTGGTGATGGCGGCCAGGAACAGCATGAAAAACCAGAGGAAGCCAAAAAAGCTGCCGGCCGGCATCTCGGCGAAGACGTTGGGTAGGGCGTTGAAGCCTAGGGAGAAGGAGCTGCTGGTGAACTGCGTCAACGCGGTGGCGCCCAGGAAGATGAAGGCAGCCGGGATGGTGATCAGTCCACCCAGGCAGACTTCAAAGAATTCGTTGACGCTGGAGGCAGTCAGACTGCTCAGGGCGATATCTTGCTTCGGTTTGCAGTAGCTGGCGTAGTTGATGATCACCCCGAAACCGACCGACAGGGTGAAGAAAATCTGTCCAGCAGCGGCCAGCCATGTTCCTGGTTTTCCAAG
>JBJSWM010000298.1:0-1560 GCA_046085865.1 Pirellulaceae bacterium | reverse complement strand
TTTGAGGTGGCTTTGACGGGGATTCCTTTCGCTTCGCAGAAGGCGATCAGTTCCGTACGGCCAGGAAATTGCTTTCGAAACTCCGGATCCCTCCAAGGCGCGATGACCTGGATGGTGGGGTCGAGGGCTTCTGCTGCCAATTGGAAGCGGCATTGGTCATTCCCTTTGCCGGTGGCGCCATGAGCGTAGGCGCGGGCTCCGACTTCGCGAGCCACCTCCAGGCAGACTTTGGAGATCAGGGGGCGAGCGATCGAGGTGCCCAGGAGGTAGATTCCCTCGTAGCGAGCCTGCCACTGGAGAACCGGGAAAGCGAAGTCGCGGCAGAGTTCTTCTCGGGCATCGACCAGTCGCGACGATGCGGCACCGGCATCCCTCGCCTTCTTCAGGATCGCGTCGCGGTCTTCGCACGGCTGGCCCAGATCGACGTAAACGGCGTGGACGCGGTGGCCTCGTTCCATCAACCAACCCAGAATCACGCTGGTGTCCAAACCGCCGGAGTATGCCAGAACGCAATCAGTCATTTGCTAAACTTTCGAGAAAGTCGTGATGCTACGATGAGATTTAAGGGGCGATTCCTCAGGGAAGCCCCAGCAAGCAACGCCGCTTTCGATTGTCGATTCGCAACCTTTTTTTGGCAACCCGCAAAGCGATGATCCCACAAGAGCTCCTGTCTGCCCTGCGGTCCTTTGAGTCGGGGACATTGGCCGCCGAGGTCCTTGCCGAGCAACTGCTGCGATTCGCATCCCCTACCACTCCCTCAGGAGTGACGCTGGACCTGGATCGCAGCCGGCGATGTGGGTGGCCGGAGGTGATTTATGGTCAAGGGAAAACCGCTGAGGCGATCGGTGATGCGATGGAGCGAGTGCTAGGGGGTCACCGGGAAGCCCTAGCGACGCGGGTAGCAGCCGAACATCTCCCGGAGATTCGAAAGCGATTTCCCTATATTCGCCACGAACCGACTAGTGGTGTGGTGCGGGTAGGACGCGACCAGGTTCCTATCGATCCTTTGGAGTCATCCACTTCGACCCGCTGCGAGTGCCTAGTGGTTTCGGCGGGGACTACCGACGGACCCGTGGCCAGGGAGGCGATTGAGACGCTGGGCTGGATGGGAGTGGCGTGCCAGTGGCATCAGGATATCGGGGTCGCTGGCCCCTACCGGCTCCTTGGGCGGTTGCAGGAGTTGCGAGAGGCGAAAGTCCTGGTCGCAGTGGCCGGAATGGAAGCGGCGCTAGCCAGCGTGCTGGGTGGACTAGTCGCCTGCCCCGTGATCGCGGTCCCGACCAGCGTTGGCTATGGTGCCAACCTGGGTGGGATCGCTGCCTTGCTGGGGATGCTCAGCAGCTGTGCGGCCAACGTGGCGGTCGTCAATATCGACGCGGGGTTCAAGGGCGGCTACCTAGCGGGCATGATCTGCCGTGGCATGCCTCCAGAGAACGAGGCAGGATCGAGATGAGTCCCCTACCGATCCATCGGCTTTTCGATCGGCACCCGGAGGCTCATAAGGGAGATTTCGGCCATGTCCTGTTGATTGGCGGCAGCACGGGAATGGCTGGATCGATC
>JBJSWM010000297.1:0-833 GCA_046085865.1 Pirellulaceae bacterium | reverse complement strand
AGCATCCATCGCTGGAGCGGCAGAAACTGCTGATTGTTCAACCGCTGTTGGCGGACGGGCGACGCCCGGATGGACTGCCTGTGATCGCCGTCGACAAACTGGGGGCTGGGCCAGGTGAGCGAGTTGTGCTCACCAGCGATGGAGCGACCATTCGAGAACAGTATGGTGTGGAAAACTCGCCAATCCGCTGGAGCACGCTGGCGTTGGCCGATCCGATTTAAGACGAACCGTTGGAAGAAAGATCGAGTCGAGTCACCGCAAGGCGGTAGGACTCATCCTCCTGACCACTAAACGAATCGACTAAAGACCCAATCCCATGGACCACCCGGATGCAGCACTGATTGAACAGGTCGTCCGCCAGGTGCTGCTGCGCCTGGCCGAGCGGTCTGCTGCGTCGGTTGTGGGCGATGCGGCAGCTGCGGTTCAATCGACCCCGAACTTGTCGCCCGATCGATCGACTTTGCTCTGCGATCAGACGGTAGTGTCGGTGGCCTGGTTGGAGCAGCGCTGGGCGGGTCAGCTCCAGATTCAAATTGGACCCAGGGCCGTGGTGACTCCTGCCGCGCGTGACTGGCTGCGAAGCAAGCAGATCGAATCGATTCGCGCTGCAGCCTCTGGACGATCGATCGAGTCAGTTGACCCAGCGGTGCTGGTGGCTGGATCGACATCGCTGTGGCGACAGGTCGCCGAACGCATCTGTCCAAGGCAGGCCCGACGGCTCGCCGATCAAGCAGGGGACGACGCCATGCTTCGCGAGGTTCGCGCGGCATTGCTGCAGGGTAATCAGAAGATCGCGATCCTCTGGCCCGCTCATCCTCACGCTCTCTGCTGGC
>JBJSWM010000296.1:0-1663 GCA_046085865.1 Pirellulaceae bacterium | reverse complement strand
GGCGACTTGGTGGTCATGGGTTCGGGAGACGAAATCGATCTTCGGTTCCAAGCTCCTACGCAGCCGCTTCGCCAAGGATGGCAGCGCGACTTCCAAATGCATAACGTGGGATGGGACAAAGATGCAGACCTGAGCACGCTGGAGGGCCAATCGACACTACCGCTGCCTTTCGAAGGAATGGGATTCTACCCTCCATCGGCTGGTCAATGGCGTCGCGCCGAGGAGGTGCACAGGCGGCATCGAGATGTGCTAACGCGGAGGCAATCGACCGGCGCCTTCTGGACACATTCGTCGCAGCCGTCACCAGCCGGTCAAAACCACGCTGGAAGTTCCAACCGATGATGCAACTTGAGATCCGCTGGAAGGGACAAGTGCAGGGTGTCGGTTTTCGCGCCACCGTCTGCAAACTGGCCCAAGAGCATGGCTTGACCGGCTGGGTGCAGAATGAACCAGACGGTTCGGTCCTAGCAATCGTCGAAGGGCTCCGCGAGGCAATCCTCGCTTGGCAAAGCGATGTGCGGGTTGCTCGCGAGTCAGCGATTCGCGAGTCGAAGGAGTCGTGGAAGGAATACCAGGGAAAATGGAGCGACTTTGCGATTCGTTGAGCCTGAAGGGGAGGCTACTGCGATCCCTGCTTGGGGGGCGCATGTCGAGGCGGGACACCTGCACGACAAGACAGGGGAGCAAGAGTAGGAATCTTTGCGAAACGGTTCTTCAGGAATCATTCAGGCTTAGGAACAGAATCGACTGGTTTTTATCGTCCCCGTGATCGTACTCCATGAAATGGTACTCGCACTCGAAACGATGCGATGGGACACTGGGGCATCGCGGACGAGAAAACGTACCGTCCCCCGCAGCGGACGGAGTGCGAGAAATCAAGGCAATGACCGACGAAATGACCGGAAGAACCTTGCGAGACCAAGCGGTTTTCTGCTGGCGGTGGAAGAGCCTGTTTCGGAAACTTACGTCGATTCTTGGTGGCCCAGGCCACCAGCTTTTGACGAACGCACCGTGGGGGCCTAAACTGATGGAAATGTTGGGTGATGGCGATCCTACAGCGGTTGGATGGTCGCACCGGTGCATCTTGGGCAGTGGTTTGTTCGCACCCGGAAGGTGAAATCCTATGTGGAACGGTAGATCCGGTTTGGGTTGCGTTCTGTCGGTTTGGCTCTTCGCCGCTGCACCTTCATCGCGGCTTCAAGCGGCACTGTTTTTCGTTCCGCATGTTGGCGGTGCGAAAGATTCGGCGACGACCCCCGCGGTACAAGGCAAATCAGCCGATCCATCTGTCAAAGGCAATCGATGGCAGTGGGATCAGACGAAATTCGAAGGGAATGAAGGCGTTGCGGACTTGATCGCGCCCCTTCCCACTTTGAATCACCCAGAACTCCTCAAGAGTTACAGGTCCCCGCCACCGACCATGGACGATCAATTGCCTCTCGGCAGTCACAAGCTGCAGTCACAGCGGCGATCCGAACTTACGACTGAATTGTCTACCACGGGCGTTGTGTCCAGTTTCCCCCGGGACACAAGCATGGTGCCGTCGGCGATGAGCCGAGCGATTTTCGAGGAGTATTTTCGGAATAACTATCTGCGATTTAACCGGAAAGTCGTGCGACGCAGTTTGGTGAGAAGCGTCGAAAGACCACCTAAAGCAAGCAAG
>JBJSWM010000295.1:0-1537 GCA_046085865.1 Pirellulaceae bacterium | reverse complement strand
GCCACAGCACCCAGTCACCCTCCCAAGGGAAGGCGGAGCCCCATCGCACGCCTCGTATCTTTCGGCCCTGCCCTTACCACTCCATCCCGCCTAATTTAGTCCACCAGAAGAATACAACTCACGGAATTGTCGGCTGGACCTCCGAACACCGCTTTCAGAACTCGACACGGAAACCCAATCCAGCCTCTCACAGCACAGACACCTGCGCAAACCAGGCTTATCCCACCAGAGATGCACTGACTCGCCTCAACGAAATCGGGCACAAGAAATCGGCATGGGCCCTATGACGATCGACCAGACATCGTCTTTCCGACCCTGCCTTCTTATCTCCCTACCAGGAGCGCGACATCGAGACGGCAAAATGGACATTTCTACCGCAGGGCAAATCCAATCCGCTATGTCGACCATCTAGGCTTGATAAAATCGCGATCGCCGTGGCTTGTCGCATCCCACCGCAATACGACTTCGGTAGCACGATGCAGGTCCTCCGCTGCACCTCCCCGGGAGACATTGGACCGATCCAGAGGCCCTAGTTGGCTGTTCATAGGAGCACTAGCTCCCCAGTTTTGAAGAACGATCATTGACGCGATTGAGAGAGCAACCCTCGCGGCTGCGCATCGCAAAGGGAACCAACGATGCCCGAAAAGGAAGCACTGAACGCCCTCCTAAAATCTCTTCGGCAATCGAGATTTTCGGATAACTTCTGCGTCGGTGGCTCTTTTCCAATCGACATGTCAAGCGTCGCTGTCGAAGGTGTGGGAACGCTGCAATTTCCGCTCTACCCGCGCGATTGCCGGCCTCTATTGGACATCGCTGCCCAGGCACCCTACGGCAGGGGTACGGAAACCATTGTCGACACGTCAGTCAGGAATACCTTGGAGATACCGGCAGAACAAGTCCACCTAGCAGACCATTTCGAAATGCGACTGAATGAAGCGCTCTCGCATATCGCAGAAAAGCTTCATTTGGATCGAAACCGCTTGGATTGCCAACTCTACAAACTTCTCATCTACAGTCGCGGCGGCTTCTTCCTCCCCCACCGCGACTCGGAAAAAGTACCCGGGATGATCGCGACGCTTGTCGTAGTTCTGCCCAACCCATTTGACGGCGGCAACCTGGTCGTTCGACATGACCAGAAAACCAGATACTTCCCATTTGACATGGCGCGCCGCAAAAGTCGTTCCCGGACTGCTGCTGACATCAAGACCGCTGAGTTCGTCGCGTTTTTCAGTGACTGCGAACATGAGGTCTCTCGAATCACCTCTGGCGTGCGACTGTGCCTGGCCTTCAATTTGATCATTCAGCCAAGGCCTAGGCTCGACAGGTCATACACCGATTCCACATCGGATGTCGACCTGCGCCAAGCTATCGAAGAGTGGAACGAGATCTGGCCTGACCAGCCCATCGTATTTGCACTCGAACATCTTTACACCAATGCAGGCTTGGCCCCTGGTCTTCTCAAGGGTGCCGACGCGACCCTGCTGGAGCAATTAGAGAAAGTCGCAGTGGACCTAGATTTGAGCCTTCATTTTGGGCA